>JAJRWW010000381.1 GCA_024276595.1 Myxococcota bacterium | reverse complement strand
GGGCCTTGCCCTCCAGGGGTAACACGACCGTGAACACCGAACCAAGCCCCGGTGTGGAGGCCACCTCTATTCGCCCTCCGTGCTTGTTGACGATGCTGTAGCTCACCGACAGGCCCAGCCCTGTCCCCTCGCTCTCCTTCTTGGTGGTGAAGAACGGATCGAAGATGTTGGCCAGGTGGTCGGGCTCGATCCCGGTCCCGGTGTCCTCGATGGCCATGAGCACCTCGTGTCCGCTCGCGGACAGGCCGATTCTCACCGTGAGCTGCCCGCCCTCCGGCATGGCGGCGATGGCGTTGAGCAGCATGTTCAGCAGAACCTGCTGGATGCCGCCCTTGTCCAAAAACAGCTCCGGGATGTCCGCGGTTACCTCCTTGCGAAAACGCACCCGGTGCAGCTTCATCTCGCTGGACACCAGGCGCACGGTCGAGTCCACCAGCGCCTCCAGGGAGAACCGCTTCATCCTGGGGTGGTTGGAGCGAGAGAACTCCAGGAGGTTCTTGACTATGTCCGCCACCCGGTCCGACTGGGCCATGGCCTCTCCAAGCAGGCGGCGACGCTCCCCCTCGTCCATCTCGCCGTGGTCGTCGATTAGCGCCTCCAGCACGAGGGACATGTTGTTGACCGGGTTGTTTATCTCGTGGGCGATCCCCGCCGTGAGGGTGCCCACGGCGGCGATCTTGCGCGACTGAACGAGCTGCTCCTGTCTGGCCACCAGCTCCGCCATGACCCTGTTCAGCGTCACCGCCAAGGTGGTGAACTCGTCCTTGTACTTCCTGAGGGGCATTATTGGGCTGAAGTCCCCTGCCCCGATCCGCTTGAGCACCCCGTTCAGATGTCGCAGACGAGCCAGCAGGTGCCGGGCCATGAAGTTTGCCATGAGCAGCATCACCAGCAGAAACACCGCGAGCATGGCCAGCATGAGCTGACGCATTAGGTGCAGGTTCCGACGCACGTTGCTCCGCTCCTGGCGGGACATGAGGAGCGCGGTGCTAACGAGCCGGGCCCCGTGCTCCCGGAGGGCAGCCTCGAAGCGCTTGTCGGCCACCGCCCCTCCAGGGGTGGCCACGGGGGGCCGCCGCCGCTCGAGCAGCTTCAGCACGATGGCGCTGTAGGCCTCCAGGTGAGCCTCCAGCTTGCGTAGCCGAGCGGCCCCTACCACCCGGCTCAGCTCCACCTTGACTCCAGTTAGGGTCTGGCGCGCCGAGCGCAGGTGCTCCATGAGCTGCGCCCGTCCGGTCCCGTACAGAAAGAAGTTCTTCTCGTACCTCCTGCACTGCTGGATCTCATTGGTGAGCTTGTCTGCCCGGTCCACGAACTCGAGGCGGCCGTCCAGCCTGGAGATGATGAGCCAGGAGGCGATGACCACCCCGAGGGCCACCACGAAGATGATCGAGAAGCCCATGATGAGCCGAACCCTCAAGGAGATCCCTGGACGGGCCAGCAACGCCTCGGTGGCCAGGCTGCCCGGCTCGCCGGGGCCAACGCCCGCCCCCCGGGGCACACCGCCTCCAGGAGAGCACACCAGCCCCCGACTCTCCCTGGGGGCCACCCCGGTCTTCACATCCCGCTCCTCAGCGGCCATGGGGGGATCCCTCACTCCGAAGCGCCACCGGACATGAGCTCTGCCTTCCGGGAGAGGTGAACCCGGCCAAAGGCCTGAGTCTGTCTCCGTGAAACAACACAGGTTTATTCGTTCGAGTCAGTATTGCACCCGGAGCCCGGTCTGTCCACCACCGGGTGAATCGAGCCATCGAGCCATCGAGCCATCTGCGCTGCTCACGCGTCGGCTCTGGCCCTGAGCTCCGCATGAGCTCCACGGGAGGTTCCTTCGCCTGCGCTACTTCTGGATCCAGTGGACAACGCCGTGGGCGCCCATGATGAATCCTCCCATGGTGAGGGGCGCCAGCCAGATGAGCACCTTCGATCCGCTGTGGTCGGCGGAGAGCTCCAGCTCACGGCTGGTGACCTTGTTCTCCTCCACCACCAGCCTGAGATCCTCGGGCAGCCCGGGTGCGAAGGCAGTGAGCCTGGTCTCGGCCAGGGGCACCCCCAGGATCTCCTTGGCTGACCTCTTGACGAAGAGGCAAAAGCTCTGGTTCACCATGGTGATCCGCCCATCGGGATCCACCGAGAACATGGGGAGGGGGTTGGACTCCACCATGGCCCGGCAGGCCGCGTCGCCGCCAGAGGGCACGGGCCTCGAGGGCGTGTCCCTGCGCCTTCGAGACATGCCGAGGCGCTCCATGAGGTCCACGAGCTCCTCCAGGAGCACCCGCACCGAGGCGAAGCGCGCCGCAGGGTCCTTGGCCAGGCAGGTCAGGATGAGGTAGTCGAACCCCTCGTCCAGCTCTCCCTTTGGAAGCCTCCAGGAGGGGGGGGTGGGCGGCGTGTGGATGTGGGCGTTGAGGATCTGCGCCACGTTTCCATCGAAGGGCACCTCCCCCGTGAGCAGCTCGTAAAACAGCACTCCCAGGGCGTACTGGTCCGAGGCATCGTCCGGCGGCGCCCCCACCGCCCGCTCGGGCGCCAGGTAGGCCGGCGTCCCGGCCAGGTGCTCCTGGAGGCTGCGGCTCTGGGAACGCTTCAGACGGCTCAGGCCAAAGTCCAGCACCTTCACGAGGTTTCTTCGCCGGGAATGTCGCCCGCTGTCCACGGCCAGAAAGACGTTCTCGGGCTTGATGTCACCGTGGATGACCCCTCCCTCGTGCATGAAGGCCACGGCGTCGGCCACCTGCGAGATGATGTCGGCGGCGGCCATGGGTGAGAGGAGCCGGTGGCGGTCCAGCCGGTCCGCCAGGCTCTCCCCCTTCAAGAACTCCATCACGATGAAGGCCCCCCGGCGGATGTCCTCCCCAAAATCCGTGATGGAGACGATGTTGCGGTGCTCCAGGGAGCTGGCCAGCCGCGCCTCGGCGTAGAACTTCTCCCTGGCGACCACGTTCTCGGACATCTCCGAGTGGATGATCTTCAGGGCGAACACCTTGCCCAGGTCCGTGTGCCGCACCTTGAAGATGGTGCCCATGCCGCCCGTGCCCACCTGCTCGAGGATCTCGTAGCGGTTGGCGACCAGCTTCTCTCGAGACGGCACAGGGGACCGAATGGGCTGCATGTGCGGGATGGACTCCTCCACCGGCGGCGGCGGGAGGGGCTCGGGCTCCGTGTCGGGCGCCTTGGCAAAGCCGCCCGTGTCCCGCGCCCCCTCCACCCGCGCCACCTCGACCCGGGGCAGGATCGGCACGCCAAAGGGCGCGTGGGAGGGTCTCTTGGGTCGGTCTCCAGAGTCCAATAATACCTCGATGAGCAGGGCCGCTAG
>JAJRWW010000380.1 GCA_024276595.1 Myxococcota bacterium | reverse complement strand
CGGGTCGATGTCGTTTAGCACCACCCCGGCCACCTTGGCGTTGATGTCCGCAAACACGCGCCCTGTCTTGGCCAGCATCTGCCGGGCGGTGACCCCGGACTTGACCACCAGCAGGGTGCCGTCCACCGACTTGGAGAGGATTACCGGGTCGGTGACCGCCCCCACGGGTGGGGAGTCGAACACCACCTTGTCGAAGGAGCCCAAGAGCTCGGGCACCAGCTCCCTGAAGCGCTTGGTGTGCAGGAGCTCCGCCGGGTTTGGCGGGCTCGCGCCGCAGGGGAGGCAGTACAGGTTCTCGACGAGGGTCTCCTGGATGACTTCCTCTGCCGTGGCCTCTCCCACCAGGATGGAGCTGAGCCCCTTTTTTACCGTGAGAGATAGGGCCTTGTGCACCCTGGGCCGGCGCATGTCGGTGTCCACGATGAGCGTCTTCTCGCCACTTTGGGCCATGGAGATGGCCACGTTGAGGGCGACGGTGGTCTTGCCCTCCTGGGGCATGGAGCTGGTGATGAGCAGGGATCTGAGCGGTCTCTCCGGGGACATGAACAGCAGGTTGGTCCGGATGGAGCGGCAGTGCTCCGCGACCTGGGACTTGGGGTTGTGGAACTGGAACAGGTCCGCCGAGGCGGTGGGCGTGGCACCCGCCGGAGAGAGCTTGGGCTCCCCCTTGCGTCGCTTGCGCTTCTGCTCGGCGGCGATGCTGGGCAAGAGCCCAAGATAGGGGAGCCCCACCAGGTGCTCGATGTCCTCCTGGGTCTTGACCGTGTTGTCCATGAAGTGCAGCAAAAAGACCAGGCCCAGCCCCAGGATGAGGCCCACCGCGAGGGCCACCGCCAGGTTCACGTGCAGGCGCGGGGAGAAAGGTTCCTTGGGCAGCCGGGCGCGGTCCAGGATGCGGACGTTGTTGGCGTTGAGCTGCTTTGCGAGGCCGCTCTCCACGTACCTGGCCAGGACCAGCTCGTAGTACTTGGCCTTCTGCTTGGTCACCCGCTCCATGCGGCGAAACTGCAAGGACTTGGCGCCCAGGGCCATGCCCTGCTTCTCGGCCTTCTTGAGGGCGGCCCTCACCGCTGACTCGGTGGCGGCTGCTGCCCGATACTTTGCCTGGAGCACCATGAGCGCGAGGGTGGCCTCCCGCTGCATCTCCTTGCGGATGGACTGGAGCACCGCCTCCTGGGCCTGGATCGAGGGGTGCTTCTCCAGGTAGGTGCCGCGCAGCTCCACGAGCTTTTGGTACTGGCGCGAGTAGCTCAGCTTCAGCCCCTCGATGATGGGGTTCTTCACCATGATCATGGAAGGGTCGTTCATGGGGTCTGCGCGCTTGAGCTGCTTGAGCTGGGAGATCTCCGCCCCGAGGGAGATGCGCTTGACCTGCAGCTCGTCCAGCTTGCGGTTGAAGTTGATGATGCGGATGGCCAGGCCGTTCAGGGCGTCCTGAAGGGAGGTGGAGAGGAGCTTGTTTCTGCGCTTGAACTCCTGGAGCTGCTGCTCCGACTGCTTCAGCTCGTCCTCGAGCTGCTCCAGCCGGGCCGCGAGCCAGCTCTCCGCGCCGCTAGAGGAGTCCCGGCGTCGGGCGAGGCTGTAGTCCACGTAGGCGTCCACGATGGCGTTGGCCACCGCCTTGGCCAGGGCCGGGTCTGTGTGGACCGCTCCCACGGTGAACTTGCGGCTGTCCTTGCCGGGCTTGACCTCTCGCATGGAGGCGATGATGTCCCCCGCCCGGATCAGATCTCCCTCGCCGAGGGAAGCGGACTTGGGCTTGCCCAGGAGCCTGGCGCGGTCCTCGGGCTTCATCCTGGCCGCCGCCAGCCTGGCGATACGGTTGGACTGGAGCACCTGCTCCTGGGTCTTGAGGAAGGTGTTGCCGTACCACCAGCCAGCGCTGTCGTTGTCAAACCCCTGAACGCTCTGCCCGAGGATCTTGGCGGCCTTCAGGTCCACCACCACCGTGGCCTCCGCACGGTACTTGTTGGGCATGCGGCTCGTGATAAACAGCGTCACTCCCAGCGCGGTGGCCACGACCATCAGCAGCACCCAGAGGCGCCGCTGGATGATGTGGAGGTACATCCGGATGTCGACGCGCTGCTCCTCGCTGCCGGGGCTGTCTGGCCCCGCTTCCAGTACTGAGACGTTCGGTTTGGTCACAACGGATCCTTAGTACAACTGTCCCTGCGGGAGCGTGAGATGAGACGCACCCTCGGAGCGGGAGAAGCCACCCCATGAATGTTACAGGGAAACCGGGTCTCGTCCAGCACAAAAGCCCCTGGCGAGGCCACGGCTCAGGGCGAGGAGGAGGTTCGAGCCTCCACATCCGGAAACAGCGGCACGATCTTGTCGAAGATCCAGAGGACTCCGAAGGGGAGCGTGAAGATCACCGCCGCCGTGACAAGCCCCTCCTTTTCCCACAGGCCCGGGACGTAGCTGGTGTAGCCGTGGAAGGACTTGGAGAGGAGCTGGCCACCGATCACCACGTTCCAGCGCATCAAGAGCACCTGGCCCAAGAGCATGACGGCGGCGGTCCAGGTGAGGGCGTACATGGGCCTGGGCCGGAGCCTCCAGAGGGAGACGATGGCGAGCAGCAGCAAGGGGATCAGGGAGAAGACCAGAAACTGCAGAACCACGTAGCTGATCATGAGCCGCTCGTGGATGAGGCGAACCAGGATCTGCGCCTCCTCTGTCTGCTTGTAGACTATGGATAGCACCTCCAGCATCTCCAGTGAGATCGCGACGATCATAAAGCCCCAGAGGTATCGAGCCAGCGACTGTACGCAGTCGTGATCCACCTTCCAGTGCCTCGCCTTCGAGATGACGAAGTAGTGGAAGATGAGCACGGCGAGGCCGGAGACGATGGCCGAGAAGATGAAGATGACGAACATGAGGGACGTGGACCACCAGGGATTGGCCTTGAGGGAGCCAAACAGAAAGCCCACGTATCCGTGCAGCAGGCAGGCCAGGGGGATCCCGATCCCCGCCAGGACCCGGACGACCTTGTGGTCCGCCTTCCGACGAGCTGGGCTGTCGTCCAGGTCAAACAGCAGCAACGCCCGACAAAGCAGCGCTACAGGGCCACGGCCCCTCGCGCGCTGGACGAAGTCCTGGCGCAGCACGAACCAGATCTCCGCCGCCACCAAAAGCAGGTAGGCGGTGTAGATGTACCCGAAGCCGGACATTGCGGAGGTGAAGTGCGGGGTGATCATGATGTTGAAGGCTCGCTGGGGCTGTCCCAGGTGCACCAGCAGCGGAAGGGGCGCAAAGAGCAGAAAGACGAAGGCCGACACCAGGGAGAAGCGGGCCACTGGGCGGAGCTCCTCCCGGCCGAACACGTGGTAGAGCGAGGAGACAATGAAGGCACCCGCCACCAGCCCGGTGATGTACGGGTACAGGACGATCATCACGGTCCACGTGACGTTGGCCTCGTTCGGGAAGATGTAGTCCATCACAGCACCTCCCGCTTCAGGCCGTGGTAGTAGCAGTTGGGCTCGGTGCCCAGCGCCGGCCGCAGCACCCGGTAGGTGCGCCGCTTGAGCAATAGAGAAAGGCGGCTCTTGGGGTCCTTCAGATCGCCGAAGATGCGCGCCTTCACCGGGCAGCACTCCACGCAGGCGGGGTCTTGCCTGGTGCCGTCCGCCCGGGGGCGGGTGATGCGGTGGTAGCACCAGGTGCACTTGTCGGCCATGTGGATCCGCGGGTCGATGTACCGGCAGCCGTAGGGGCACGCCTGCACGCAGTACCCGCAGCCGATGCAGTGGTCGTGGTCCACCAGCACCACGCCGTCCCGCGTGTGGAAGCTCGCCCCCACCGGGCAGACCTTGGTGCATACCGAGCCAGAGCAGTGGTTGCACATCTTGGGCACGAAGAAGGCCCTGGAGACCTCCCCCTCCACCGTGGCGAACACGTGGTCGCTGCCGGTGGCCACGTCCACGTGCAGATCCCCCTTCAGGGTGACGCGATAGCGCTCCACCCAGGTGCGGTGGTACCCGTCGGGCACGTTGTTCTCCGAGCGGCAGGCCCGCTGGCAGGATCCGCAGCCGATGCACTTGTCCACGTCTATGGCGTAGCCCCACCGGTGGCCGTTCCAGTCGTAGCCGTCGACCGGGCCCCTCTCCGGCGGTCTGCCGCCGCACGCCAAGAGCAGCAGGCCCGAGGTCCCTGCCAGCGCTCCCAGGGCCTCTCTCCGGGTGAGCTCAGGGGTCGCGGAAGGGCTCTTTGCGGCAGGAGGGGCCTCGGACCCGTGGGTGGCTGCGGCTCTGTTTTTTTGTCTGGGCACCCTCGGTCCTCCTCAGCGGTGGCAAGCCCCGCAGCTCGATCCCGGTCGGTCTGCGTGGGATCGCGGCAGGATCTGCGAGTGGCAGGCGCGGTTGCAGCTTCTGTGCCTGGCGCTGCCCCGGTGGGACTCGGGCCTCGGTGGTGGTCGCCGTACAGGCTCGGGGCGGCTCATGGGCACCGCCTCCTTGCCAGGGGCGTGCGGAGGCGTCCCGGGGTGTGCTCGCGACTGGTGCTTGCGCACGGGGTGAATCTTGTCCTGATGGCAGTCCACGCAGCTCGACTTCAGATCGCCGGCCATCTGCTGCAGGTGCTTCTTCCACTCGATGACCGGAGGCTTGCTCCCCACGTGCCCCTTCCGCTTGGCGTGACACAGCAGGCAGAAGCGCCGGTCTCGGTTCTTGACCAGGGAGCGGATGATGTAGCCGAAGTACCTCTCTGCGCGGCTGAGCTTGTGGCAGCTCCGGCAGCGGAGGTGCCGATGGGGTCGCTCTGCCACTGCCTTGGCCTTGTCTGCGTGGCAGTAGTCGCAGTCGAAAACCATGGGATGGCTTTGCGGCTTGGGAGTGTTGCTGGGCATGTGGGCGTGGCAGTCTCGGCACTGGTGGCTCACCGGGTGGTGCACCCGCGCGGTGGAGGCGGCCTGGTCCACAAAGAGCGGCTGGTGGGGGTCGTGGCAAACGCCGCAGTTTGCTCCCACCTTCGGATCGAAGCCCTTGCTCCGCAGGTGGGCAGGCAGGTCGATCTGAGGGAAGTTCTCCGGGCGGGAGACCAGGCGGCGATGGCACACCAGGCACGAGAGCCTGTTTTTTTGGATCAGCCCCTTGTCGCCATTGATGGCGTGCCGATCCCCTGGCCCGTGGCACACCTCGCACTCCACCCGCCGGTGCATCCCCTTTGCGTGAACAGAGTAGCGCCCGGGGTGGCAGCCCTTGCAGCCCTTGTCTCCCTTGTGGCGGGAGGGCAGCGCACGAGCCTTTGCCACGGCCTCGGGTCGGTAGTGGCCGTACATCCCAAATCCCTTGGGGATCAGGAGCTGGCGCCCTCCGGCACCAACCACCAGGAGCAGAGCCAGGAGGCTCAGGGGCCTGTAGGTGTGGCTGAAATCCACCTCGGCCGGCGTGGCCCCGTGGGCCGCCTGGCGAGCTCGGCGAAAGAGCGCCCTGGCGATTGCGCCGAAGATCCCGGCTGCCATGGCCAGCGCCACCAGCAGGGGGGTCTGGCTCAGGTAGAGGCTCTGCGCCGGACCAGAGGCCAGCAGCGCCACCAGTCCGCCCAGAAAAGCCCCGGCCAGGCCGGTTAGCATCCAGGCCTTCCGCCTGAGCGCGGTGTCTGTCGAATGCCCTCGAGTGTCTCTGGTCATGGGTCTTCCGGCGATGCCATTTGTGGGCGGTTCTGCCAGATGCGTGCCAAGGCTCGGCAGGGGCTCTGATCGGCGAAAACAGGCGTAATGTCGCAGGAGCGTCGTCTTGCCCGGGAGGAGCCCCTCTGACATATTGTCAGGCCGAAGGGGAGGCAGAGCTCCGGTTGCGAGGGATCTGGGCCCCATGGGACCTGCTGACATATTGTCAGGTGTGTCAGACGCTCGAGGGGTCTGCGCACGACTCCGGTTGGGGGACCGCCCTACCGCGGGAGCTTTCGGTAGAGGGTTCGCTCGCTGATGCCCAGGATGGCCGCCGCCTCCTTGCGGTTGTGGTTCACCGCCTCGAGCACCTTGGCAATGTGGCGTCGCTCCACCTCTGCCAGGGGTAGCAGCGGCTCCGGGGCCGCTGCCCCCGAGGAGAGGTCTCCGCCCGGGAGGTGGCGCGGGTTCACCAGGTCCCCCTCGCTGAGGATCACCGCTTGCTCCAGGGCGTGCAGCAGCTCCCGGGCGTTGCCAGGCCAGCGGTGGCGTTGAAGCTGGGCAGTGGCCTCTGGAGGGAGGCGGCGCTTGAGGCCGAAGCGAGCGTTGAGCCGGCCCATGAAGTACTCTGCCAGGACCGGAATGTCCTCGGGCCGGTCACGCAGGGGGGGGACCACCAGGTGAATTGTGTTCAGCCGGAAGTACAGGTCCCGCCTGAAGGCACCCTCATCCATGAGCCGCGGCAGGTCTCGATTGGTGGCCGCCACTATTCGCACGTCCACCGAGATCTGCCGGGTGCCCCCCACTCGCCGGAATGTACCCGCCTCCAGCACCCGCAGGAGCTTCACCTGGGTCTGGAGGCTCACGTCGCCGATCTCGTCCAGAAAGAGGGTTCCACCGTGGGCCACCTCGAAGAGGCCATGCTTTACCTGGGAGGCTCCGGTGAAGGCCCCCCGCTCGTGGCCGAACAGCTCGTTGTGCAGCAGGTCCGACTGCAGCGCCGCGCACTCCACCACCACAAAAGGCTGGCCTCTCCGTGCGCTCCTGGCGTGGATCATGCTCGCCACCACGTCTTTGCCCACACCGGTCTCCCCCAGCACGAGCACGGTGGAGTCTGTCCTGGCCACCCGCTCGATTATTCGGAGCAGCTCCTGGTGGTGCTTGCTGCTGCCCACGAACCGAGGCCCCGGATCGGACGGCGCCAGCCCATCCCGCAGGATGGTCGCCTTCTCCACCAGGGCCTGGTGCTCGAGGGCCCTGCCCAGGGCGACCTCCAGCTCGCGGGTGGGACATGGCTTCCTCAGGTAGTCGAAGGCACCCTGGCGCATGGCGGCGATGGCCGTGTCGATGCTGCCGTGGCCGGTGAGGACGATGGGCTCGGCCCTGGGCTGTCGCTCCCGCAGGGCGGTCACCACGTCCAGGCCGTCCCCGTCGCCCAGGCGCAGGTCCACCACCGCAACCTCCACCTCCTCGGTGCCGATCACCTCCTTGGCCTGCTCCACGCCGCTCGCCGTGAACACCCGGTAGCCCCGCTGGCGCAGCTCATCCGACAGCAGCGTCCGAAAGATCTCATCGTCATCCACGATGAGGACCCTATGTTGCTCCAAGCTCCTGCTCCTCTCTGGGGTCGTTTTCCTTGCCCGGAAAAAGCACTCGGAAGGTCGTCCCCTCCCCTGGGGTGGAGTCCACCTGGATGTCTCCATACCAGGTCTGGGCCAGGTTCATGGAGACAAAGAGGCCCAGCCCGGTGCCGCCCTCCCGGAGCGAGAAGAATGGCTCGAAGATCCTGGGCAGGGCGTCGCGCTGGATGCCGACGCCCTCGTCCCTTACGACCAGGGAGGGTGGCGGGCCGGGATCGACTGTCACCAGGACGCGCTGGCCCCGTCCGCTGGCCTCGATGGCGTTGAGCAGCAGGTTCAGAAGCACCTGCTGCACGGCGGAGACGTTGGCGACCACGCTCTGGGGGCGCGAAGGCGGCCTCACCTCCAGGGAGACGCCGGCGGCAGCGCTGATGTGCTCGCAGAGCCTCGCCACCGCCCGGGCGCAGTCGCCCAGGTCGATGATGTCCTGGTCCAGGGTGCGACCCCTGGCCAGGCTCAGAAACTGCTGGGTAATGGCTCCGCAGCGCTCCACCTGCCGCGCCGCCACCTGGGCGTACTCGGCCACGTCCCGCCACTGGTCCACGGTTGGGCTCCCGGCTCCCTGGACCCGAGCTCGTATTCCGCTGAGGCAGGTGGCGATGGAGGCGAGGGGGGTGTTCACCTCGTGGCTGAACCCGGAGGCGATCATGCCCAGGGAGACCATGCGCTGGTGCTCGGCCAGGCGCGCCTCCACCGTGCGCCTGTCGGAGATGTCCCGCCAGACCTCCACCACCTGCCGCACCTCTTCACCCCCGGACCGGATCGGGGAGGCCACCACCTCCTCCAGGCGGACCTGGCCCTCGGCGGTGGGGCGGTTTCGCATGGAGACCTGGACCTCGCCAGAGACTAAGCATCGCACCGTGGGGCACTGGCCCATGTCGTCGTCGTCGCAGCTACAGCCCAGGCCGCCGTTTGCCTCGGCGCAGCAGCGCACCCCGATTATTTCGTCGGATGCGCGCGGGAAGCGGCGCCGGTAGGCCTCGTTGGCGGCGATGATCCGACGGTCCTCATCCAGAACCACCACCCCGTCGTCTACGCTGTTCATCACCTTTTCGAGGCTCCTGCGGTGCTCCTCCACCCGATCCAGCAGCCCGCTCACGGCGTCCGCCATGGTGTTGAACTCGCGCTCCACCCGGGCGATGGTGTCATGACCTCGCACCGGAACCCGTCGGGCGAGATCCCCGGCAGCGAAGGCCTTTGCGGCGGACTCGACCCGGTGAAGCCGCCTCACAACCATGCGCCGAAACAGCGCCATTACCCCCACGAGCAGCGCCAGGCCGATGATCACGGTGGCCACCGAGAAGCCCACCGCGGCGCGGTCGATCCGTGACAGGACCCGATCCAGAGGGACGTCCACGACGATGAGCCCGTTGTACCTCTGGGCGGGGCTGTGACAGCGCTGGCACGCCTCTCGGTTGGGGATGGGCTCGATTCCGCGGAGGATCTTTCCTCCATCCACCTCGATCACGGCGCTCCTGGAGGATGGGCGCTTTCCTCCGGCGTGACAGCCGCGGCAGGTGGGAGAGCTCTGGCCGAAGCGTCGGGAGGCGAGGGCCGGGTCGCTCGTCACCCTCACCCGGCCCCTCCGGTCGAGCACCAGCACTCGCTTGACCCGCCCGTCCTTTACCAGCTCCCGGACCATCCTGCCGATGAGGCGCTGGTCGCGGCCGTGGTGCTTGCCCTGGCGTTGGTCCTGTCGGAGCATCTGGTGCTCCACGGCCACCCGAACAAGGCGCGCCTCGGCGGCGGCGTTCTCCCGGGCCAGGGTGAGCACCGCCTGCTCGTGCTTCCAGAAGATCAGGAGAGAGGCTGTCAGGATCCCGGCGGCCAGGAGCAGAGCCACGGTGAGTCCCAGCCTGAGGCTCAGCCGGTCCATTTGAAGAAAGCGCCTCAATGGTCTCCGGCCGACTGTCGCACCATCCTCAATCCCAGGAGTGACCTCGGCTGCCCGGCCCTCCGGCGTTCCAGGTCGAGCACCCACTGCTCTTATTGGTTCACCCGTCAAAGCCAGCAGTATACACCAGCTCAGTCGATCCGCGAGCCCCACTTCTCCAGGTCACGCAGCATCACCGCCTCCATCAGAGTGAGCCTGCGGCCGATGAGCTCGCAGAGCCTGGTGCATATTGCCAGGTGGATCTGGGGATGCTCGCCGAAGATGGGCTCCAGATCCTCCCGCGCAAAGCGCGCAAGCACGCAGGGCGCCGCGGCAAGGGCGCCCAGGGTCCTGCGGTAGGGGGGCACGAGCGCGGACCAGCCCAGCAGGTCACCTGGGTGCTCCGACTCGATGGCCACCTGGCGCTCCTCCCCACGGAGGGTCACCGGCAGGGTGAGGGTGACGGCGCCCTCCTCCACGATGTAGATCGCCCGGGCCCGGTCGCCCAGCCGAAAGACGTGCTCCCCGGCGGCCAGGGAGGTGGTGGTCGAGATCTCGGAGATCAGCGAGATCTGGTCGGGCAGCAGGCCCTCGAAGAGCTGAGCCGAGGCCCACCTGGGCAGCTCGCCGCTTGTCTTGGATTCCACGTGTAGTCCCCGATCCATTGCCAGCGGCTAGCTGGGGTCTGTCCGCTCCTGGGGCATGGAGCTCAGAAGCTCGACCGCCTCGCGCCGCCGCTGCACGAGATCCATCTCCAGCCTGGCGACGAGATCCTCCACGGGCATGCGCCGAAGATCCTTTGACCAGGCGGTTGGCTCGAAGAGCACCAGGGGTCTTGCGGCGAGCTGGTCCACGGACCTGGATGCTTGCGCTGGCTCCTCGGGTCGATCTTCTTCCATGAGCGCCCAGAGCGCTATTCCTCCGCCAACGAGCACCACCATGGCGATGGGAAGTAATGTCAACAACAGACCCATTTCGCACCTCCTCGGACGCTTCCTGGCGTCCCGAGGAGCTCTTCTGCCAGATGCGTGCCAGCTCCATCTCCGGGGAAGAACCCGAGCGATATTGCCTGCGGCCGGGCCGTGGCGGGGCCTCGCCCTCTGCTGGGTTGGCTGACACAATGACAGCTCTCGGTGGCGCGTTGGGAAGGGCGAAGGCAATGATCCCATCACCATAGGGAGCCATGACAGAATGGCAGGCGTGGCAGCCGCTGCGGATCCAGTCCGGGAATGAAGCAGCCTCCTGCTCACGGCCCACAGCTTGCAGCTTCTGCCAATGGCCTGCGGTGGATCTAATGGCTGGCCGGGCTGGAGCCGAGGGGATACACTGCTATCTTGCGGCGGCAGGGTTTCTGAACCTGGCCGGGAACAAGCCTTGTCCCTTGGACGTAACAAAGCACGGAACCTGCCACGGGTTCATGCGTCTAAGCGGTGAGGTCGGCAGATTGGCGGACGGCCCGAGGTGACCACATGAACGATTCCCAGACACACCAGCTCCAGAGGTTGCGGGCGCTGCTCGGCCGCACTCGCGCCCGGATTCGACTCCAGCTCATGGCCGAGCGCGCCACCACCATGGCGGCGGTGGCCCTGTCGCTGGTGATAGTGGCGCTGTTTTTCTACAAGTCCCAGAGCCTGAGCCTGGACGGCATGACGATCATGGCGTCCCTCTCGGGGCTCCTGGTGCTGGCAGGGGGCCTGTGGGGTCTGCTGACTCCGGTGACCTCGCGATACGTGCTCAAGCGGCTGGACCTGGCCAACCACACCCGGGACGCCCTGGGCTCGGCCTTCGACTTTGCCCGGCGTCTGCCCCGGGACGAGCAGGAGGGGCAGCGCGCCTTCATGGAGGCCCAGATCCGCCAGGCGCTCGCGCTGCTGGAGAGCATCGATCACAGGGCTGCCTCCCGCTTCCGCATGCCCAGGGATCTCTCCGCGGTGGGAGTGCTCACCCTCGCCTTTCTGGGCTTTTTGGCCATGGCGCTTCCCAGCCGTTCCAGCCGTGCGGCCATCCCACCCCCGGAGAAGCCGGCCTCCAAGCTGCGCATTGACGAAGATCTCTTCAACGAGGCCACCGACGACATGCACGCCGTGGAGGACATGGCCAGGCACCTCAAGGACAAGGCCATGCTCGAGTTCATCAAGGAGTACAAGAAGCTCCTGTCCCAGCTCAAGCGGGGCGAGCTCACCAGGGAGGAGTTCGAGCGCAGGTACCAGGCCCTCAAGAAGAAGTACTTCTCGGGGCTCAAGCAGGAGCAGAGCAACGCCGAGCAGATCAAGCAGCGGCTCAACGAGGTGGGAAAGCAGCTCGCCAAGAACAAGCTCACCAGGCAGCTCGGCGAGGCGCTCAAAAAGCACGACATCGAGGCGGCCCAAAAGGAGCTGGCGCGCCTCGAGAAGCTGCTGGCCAAGGGCAAGCTGAGCCCCTGGAAACGCAAGAAGCTGGCCAAGGCCCTCAAGAAGGCGGCGAAGCTGCTCAACAACAAGGACGCAAAGCAGCTCAAGCAGGCCATCAGCAAGCAGATAGACAAGCTCAAGAAGCAGCAGAAGAGCAAGGAGAGCCATCTTGCCAAGCTGAAAAAGAAGATCCAGGACCTGCAGAAGCAGATCAACAAGCTCAACAAGCAGATAAAAAAGACCAGCGATGGCGCCAGGCGTCGGCGGCTCATGCGGCGGCTGGCCCAAAAGCGACGCACCATGCGCCAGATGAAGCGCCAGTTTCGGCAGAACCGGCGCCAGCTCCAGAGCCTCAGCCGCCGGCAGCAGCGGCTGCAGCAGCAGCGGCGGACCCTCCAGACGCTCTCGCGCGCCATGAAGGAGGCGGCCAGCAAGCTGAGCCGCCGGAAGCTGGACGCCAAGACCAAGGCCGCCCTCGCCAAGCTCATGAAGGAGCTGCAAAAGTACCAGCGCCAGGCCCAGAGGGGCTCCAACCGCAGCGGCGCCCAGATGACCCTGAAGCAGCTCAAGGAGCTGCTCAAGCGGCTGCGCAATAGGCGCGGGCGGCAGAAGGGGCGGCTCTCCAGCTACCTGCGTCGGGCTCGGCGGGGCAGCGCGGGAGGGAGCAAGAGCTGCTCCTCCTGCGGGGGATCCGGGAAGAAGAAGAACGGCAAGGGCCCCTGCCCCTCCTGCGGCGGCTCCGGCCGCACAGGTGGGCTCAGGCCCGGTGGTGTGGGGCTCGGTCGCCGCACGGGCGGGCTCACCCGCAGCAGGCCCGGGGGCAAGGGCGGCAAGGGCGGCAGAAAGTGGGGCACGGGCAGCAACCCGGGGACGGTCAAGGGCCGCGCCACGGAGCTGGACGCGCGCCACGTGGACAAGCGGGTGCGTGGCGTGCACGGCAAGGGCCCCACCGAGGCGCAGGTGTTCAAGGGCAGCGCCAACAAGGGGTTCTCCTCCCGCAGCTACCGCAGGGTCTATGTCGCCTACAAGAAGATCTGGCAGAAAGTGCTCAACCAGGAGGAGATCCCCCCTGGCTATCGCTACCTGATTCAGCGCTACTTCCGGCTCATCAAGCCCCGCTAGGGCCTTTGAGGACGACAATCTGTCGCAAATGAGTCAAGTATTGGATCAGGCGCACGACGCGGCACGAACCAGCCGGCGCACCTGCGACGGCCGGCGACGAGTGTCGCCGTGCTGAGGGGAGGGGGTCCCCGGGAGCTTTGCTTCCTGGGGAGGGGAACCGCAGAGCTCCCCTCTACAGTCAGTCTAGCGAGGCCCCAGCTACGGGCAGAACCACCAACATCGGCGCCCACCGCTGGTCGACACCGCCTCGTCGGTCTGAGGCGGAGCCCCGCTAGGGATGCCCGCCAGGGGGACCGCGAGACCGACTGGATGAGACCTTCCGGATGGAGCTCGGCAGGGCAGCTCTTTTCAGCGCTCATCGGAATGATTGGAGGGTCACAGGGGCGCATTTCGTGATAGATTCTCTCTCCTGAGGCGCCGAGCCAGCCGACCAGACCAAAGATCGCTCAACCCAGCCAAGGAGCACACGCGATGACCGAAGAGGCCGAAGCCAAGTCCGGCGTGGAATCAAAAGTGAAGAAGTTCGTCTCCGAGATCGGGCAGCTCAGGGACGAGGTGGGGAAGGTGATCGTCGGCCAGGCAGAGATAGTGGAGGGCGTGATCACCTGCCTTTTGGCGAACGGACACGCTCTGCTGGAGGGCGTTCCCGGCCTGGGCAAGACCATGCTGGTGCGGACCCTCGCCGAGGCCGTGCACCTCAAGTTCTCGCGCATTCAGTTCACCCCGGACCTCATGCCCGCGGACATCCTGGGCACCAACATGATCCAGGAGGACGAGGGCGGGGTGAAGCGGTACGAGTTTCAACAGGGGCCCATCTTCTGCAACATCCTGCTGGCAGACGAGATAAACCGGGCCACACCCAAGACCCAGTCGGCGCTGCTGGAGGCCATGCAGGAGAAGAGCGTCACGGTGGCCAAGGAGACCTTCCACCTGCCACCCCCCTTCTTCGTCATGGCCACCCAGAACCCGCTCGAGATGGAGGGCACCTACCCCCTCCCCGAGGCTCAGCTCGACAGGTTCATGTTCAAGCTGGTGGTCACCTTCCCCAGCCGTGGGGAGATGCACGACATCCTGGATCGCACCACTCGGTCCGAGCAGCCCCAGGTGGAGTCGGTGATAAACGGCCCCAAGATTCTCGAGCTGAGGGAGCTGGTGCGCCAGGTGCCGGTAGCCCAGCCAGTTCAGGACTATGCAATCCGCGTGCTCCAGGCCACTCACCTGGATACCGAGGAGGCCCTCCCTGTCACAAAGAAGTACCTGCGATTCGGCTCCAGCCCTCGAGGCGCCCAGTCGATGCTCATGGGGGCCAAGATAAAGGCCCTGCTGGACGGTAGGTTCAGCGCCTCCTGCGAGGACATCCGCGCGGTGGCCCCGGCCTGCTTGCGCCACCGGCTCATCCTCAACTTCGAAGGAGAGGCAGAGGGGGTCTCCACCGACGACATCATAGGTGAGATCCTGAACCTGGTGCCCGAGCACAAGGAGTAGCGGGGTTGCTTTTCGCTCAACCAGTGGGAGGCCCGCCATGGCAGTGAGCCGGTCCGCCGGGCGGGAGACCGCCGCCGAGCGCATGGCTCGGCTCCAGGGTCAGGTGAAGGACGTCTTCAACGAGGAGTTCCTCAAGGAGATTGAGAAGCTCTACATCATTTCGAAAAAGGTCTTTGCCGGCCGGCTCAGGGCGGAGCGTCGCACCAAGAAGCTGGGCAGCGGCGTGGAGTTCGCCGAGCACCGGGAGTACACCCCGGGGGACGATTTTCGCTACATCGACTGGAACATCTACGGCCGCATGGACAAGCTCTTTCTGCGGCTTTTCGAGGAGGAGGAGGACCTGCACGTCTACATCATCCTGGACGTGTCCAACTCCATGACAATGGGCAGCCCGCCCAAGTTCATTTACGCCATGCAGGTGGGCGCGGCCCTGGCCTACATCGCCCTCTCCAACCTGGACCGGGTGGGGGTCGTGCCCTTTGCGGATCGCACCCTCGGACGGCTGCCTCCCACCCGGGGCGTGGGGCGCATCTTCAAGATCTTCCAGTTCCTGAGGAAGACCCCCATCGGCGGCCCCACCCGGCTGGAGCCGAGCCTCCGCAGCTTCATCCACCAGAACCAGCGGCGCGGGGTGGCGGTGCTCATCTCGGACTTCTACGACCACGGGGGCTACCAGGAGGCCATCAACACCCTGCGGTACAACAAGTACGAGACCTACGTGGTGCAGGTGTACGACCTCAAGGAGGTGCGTCCAGACCTGATGGGCGATCTGCACCTGGTGGACTGCGAGACCGGCGAGGAGAAGGAGGTGACCATCAGCCCCAAGCTCCTGGACGAGTACGCCAAGGAGCACGACAGGTTCTGCGGGGAGATAGACGCCTTCTGCACCGAGCGTGCGGTGCCCTTCTTTCGCACCCACACGGGGATCCCCTTCCAGGACCTCATCCTGGAGATCTTCCGCATGGGGGGCTTTGTCAAATGACCGCCTTCGCCCTGTTGGAGCGCTTCACCTGGAGCGGCCTGGCGAGGATGCCGCCCCTGTGGGCCATTGGCGCGGCAGGGGGGCTGGTCTTGCTGCTATACGTCCTGCGCTTGCGCCGCAGGCAGGTGGAGGTGCCTTTCTCGAGGCTCTGGACCCGGGTGCTGCAGGACCGGGAGCCCACCAGCTTCTGGCGGCGGCTCAAGCGGCTGCTGTCGATGCTGCTGCAGATGATGATCCTGGCCATGCTCCTGGGTGCCGTGGCCGACCCACGCGACAGGACCGAGCTCAAGCAGGGGCGGCATGTCCTGATTCTCCTCGACACATCCGCCTCCATGCAGGCTGTGGACGCCTCGCCCAAGAAGGGCGAGGAGGCCAAGGGACCCAGGAGCCGAATGGAGGTGGCCAAGGAGCAGGTCCGAGACCTCATCGGCAAGAAGCGGAGAAACGACTACGTGATGCTGGTGCGCATGGATGGGCAGGTCACCCCGGTGACCCCGTGGACGCGCGACAAGACAGAGCTCGTCAAGGCCCTGAGGGCCATCCAGGCCGCCGAGACGGCCGCGGACATCGGGCGCGGTCTCCGCTTCGCCGCCGACACCCTGCGTGGGCTCAAGGACCCGATGCTGGTGCTCGTGGGAGACGGTCAGTACGACGCAGAGCAGCTCAGGTGCGTGTTCTGGGGGAGCCGTCCGCCCCAGGGTTTTGACTGTGAGGTGGGGAAAGGCACGGCCACGAAGCCTGGCAAGGCTCGCGCGGGGATGCGCCCGGCGGGGATGCGCCCGGCGGGGATGCGCCCGGCAGGGATGCGCCCGGCGGGGATGCGCCCGGCAGGGATGCGCCCGGCAGGGATGCGCCCGACGGTGGCGCGTGGTCGGCGCAGTCGGCGCCGCCGCCGCCGTCGGCCCATGGAGCAGCCGCGACTCAAGGCGCCTCGACCGGAGGTGGTGGCGGCGGAGCGGTTCATCGACCCCATCGCCATGGGAAAGATCGAAGCCCACGCCATCCTCGTGGGGAGGTCGGCGGACAACGTGGGCATCGTCGCCTTCAACGCGCGGCGAAATCCGGCAGACAAGTTCAGCCACCAGCTCTTTGTGAAGGTGAAGAACTTCCGCAAGACCAAGGTCCGTGTGAACCTGGCGGTGTCCACGGGCGCCCTGCTGCCGGAGATGGTGCCCCTGGACATAGGCCCCGGTGAGACCAAGAGCTACATCAAGAAAGGGCTCCCTGCGGCGGGCAAGCAGCTTGTGGGTCGGCTGGAGCCTATTGGCGGCGGGAAGAAGCTCGACGACTTCCCCCTCGACGACAAGGCCTATGCCCTCCTGCCCAAGCGGCGCAAGTCCAAGGTCCTGCTCGTGTCCAGGGGGAACCTCTACATCGAGGGGACCCTCCTCCTGGACGAGGAGAACATCTCCTACCAGCGCATCACCCCGGCGGCCTGGGTGCCCAGCCTCGCCAGGAAGTTCGACACGGTGATCTTCGACGACTTCACCCCGCCGAAGCTGCCGCGCACGGGCAACTTCCTGCTGTTCGATCCCAGGGGCCCCGGCTGCCCCGTGGAGATCCTCAAGCGGGTGAAGGACCCGGAGATCTGGTGGCCCCTGTCGGACAAGGACAGGCGCCACCAGATCATGGACTACATCCGGGTCAAGGACGTGCGCGCCCTGGAGAGCTCCGTCTTCAAGATGAGAAAGAAAGACATCCCGCTAATCCGCCTGGACGAGCGGGGGCCTGTGTACGCCCTGCTGCGCAAGGAGCCCGGCAGAAAGATAGTGGTTGTTGGCTTCTCCAGCCAGCAGACCAACTGGGTCATGCGCATCGGCTTCCCCGTGTTCATCCTCAACACGGTGGCCTACTTCGCGGGCGAGAACACCCGGCTCATTCACACCTACCGAACCGGAGAGACCTGGCAGATCCCCCTGGAGGTGGCCCAGGACATGGTGGAGGTGGTGGACCCGAAGAAGCATCGCTTCAAGGCCCCGGTGAAGGACGGCAAGGTCACCTTCTACGGGCGTCACACGGGCTTCCACACCATCTACGCGGGCAAGCTCACGGCTCAGATTGCGGCCAACCTGGCGAACCCGGTGGAGTCGGACATCACCCCGCGCACAAAGCTGGTGCTGGGCTACGGTGAGCGCAAGCGGGAGCTGACCCCGCCCACGCTCGAGAAGGAGGTCTCGGACAGGCGCATCTCCACCCGCACGGTGCTCCTGACGGTGCTGCTGGCGGGCATCGGCCTGGTGCTGCTGGGGCTCGGCCTCTACGGAGGACGCGCGGCGGTGCTCTGGGTGTTTTTGGGGATCGGGCTCCTGGCCGCGGCGGTGGTGATAGTCGCCTTCGCCATGGAGCTGCGTCCCTGGACCGGGCTGCTGCTGGCGGTGGCTGCCATGCTCGTTGCGGAGTGGCTGACCTACAACCGCCGGGTGACGGTGTGAGACAGGCGTAAGCTATGGAGCGAACCACGCGCTGGAAGATTCGGATCCTGGTTTGGCTGGTGCTCACTGGCTGCGTGGTGGCGGCCCTCTCCCTGAAGGTGGGGTTTGGCGATCTCGTGCCCTGGCGTTTCGTCTACCAGGGCAAGGAGTGGGAGCTGGCCGACCCCGCGTGGCTCTGGCTGCTGGCCCTTGCGCCGGTGCTGTACCTGATCCAGGGCTTCTCGCTTTCTGACATGAGCTGGCCCCAGCAAGGGGTCACCCTCCTGCTGCGCACGCTCATCCTGGCTGTGCTGGCGCTGGCGTTGACCCGACCCCGCACCGTCACCGAGCATCGTCAAGTCTGCACCGTCTTCATTGTGGACGTCTCGGACTCGGTCTCTCCGGCGCAGCTCGTTGAGGCCCGGGAGCTCATAAAGGGGATCTACACCCGACGTGGCAAGAACCTGGTTCGGCTCATCACCTTTGCCCAGCGTCCGCACCTGGTGGACATTCCCGAGGACCCGGCCAAGTTCCCCAGGCTCAAGCGGCACAAGGGCGGTCAAGGAGCGGCCAGCGACATCCAGGCCGCGGTGCAGCTCTCCTATGGGCTGTTTCCAGCGGGGTACATACGTCGCATTGTGATCATCTCGGACGGCATCGAGACCAAGGGAGATCTGCTCGCCGAGGCGTACAAGGCCGCTGACTACGGTGTGCGGATCCACCACCGCCTCTTTGCCACCGAGCCCCGTGAGGAGGTGCTCATAAGAGACATCACCTTGCCCAAGAAGGTGGACGTGGGCAAGCCGTTCAGGCTTCAGGCCAATGTGTACTCCAGCCACACCACCGAGGCCACCTTCAGCCTCAAGTACGGGGTGTCCCCCAACGAGATGTACTGGAACGAGCGGGAGCGCGTCAAGAAGGTGACCCTCAAGCCCGGCGCCAACGCCGTGGTCTTCACCGCCCAGGTGCACGAGCCGGGCCTCATCGCCTACGTGCTGAACATGACCCTGCCCAAGGAGCAGGGCCGCGTCAGGGACCATATCAAGGAGAACAACCGGGCCGTGGCCATCATGACCGTCAAGGACAAGCCCAAGGTGCTGCTCCTGGAGGGGCACGGCCGCTCCCGGGTGGCTCCCTTCGTGCGCATGATGGCCCAGGAGGACATCAAGGTGGAGGTGCGGTCCGCCTGGGGGCTGCCGTCGCGGGTTTGGGGGCTCAAGAA
Source organism: Myxococcota bacterium (assembly GCA_024276595.1). Taxonomy (GTDB): domain Bacteria; phylum Myxococcota_A; class Polyangia; order HGW-17; family JAJRWW01; genus JAJRWW01. The sequence goes on along the minus strand of JAJRWW010000380.1, from coordinate 4,174 downwards.
GTTCGACTGCGTGATCATGTCTGACGTGCGGGCAGACTACGTGGGCCTTCAAAAGATGGCCGCCTTGGACAGCTATGTGCGCAACCATGGCGGCTGCTTCATCATGACCGGGGGCGACGACAGCTTCGGCTCGGGGGGCTACTACCGCACGCGCATCGAGCGCATGCTCCCCGTGCGCATGGACACGGACAAGTCCAGAAACCAGCCTTCGGTGGCCCTGGTGCTGGTCATCGACCGGTCCGGGTCCATGAGCGGCCAGAAGATAGAGATGGCCAAGGAGGCGGCCAAGGCCTCGGCCATGATGCTCACCTCCTCCGACCAGATCGGCATCATCGCCCACGACAGCGCGGCCATCCCCATCATCCCCCTGACCCGGGCATCCAACCGGCTCCGCATCCAGAACGCCATCGCCACCATCAGCGCCGACGGTGGCACAGACATCTTCCCGGCCTACAAGATGGCCGGAGAATGGCTCAAGGCATCCAACGCCCGGATAAAGCACATCATCGTGCTCTCCGACGGGCAGTCCCCCAACCGCGAGCGCATCTGGGCGATGGCGGAGGAGCTGCGCCAGAGCCGCATCACCTCCACGGCGGTTGGCATCGGCTATGGGGTGGACAGGGCGCTGCTGCAGAACATAGCCAGAAACGGGGGTGGACGGTACTACTTTACCGACAACCCCAACAACGTCCCCAAGATATTCACCAAGGAGACATCCATCGCGTCCCGCTCCGGCATCGTGGACGCGGCCGTCAAGGCGAAGAAGGTCAAGAGCGCCTCCTTCCTCCGCGGGATAAACATCGCAAATGCACCGCTCCTGCGTGGGTACAACCCCACAAAGCCCAAGTACGGAGCCGATGTGTTCTTGATCTCTCACCCGTACGGTGATCCCCTGCTGGCGCGCTGGCGGCTGGGTCTGGGCAAGACCGTCGCCTTCACCTCGGACATCAAGGGGCGCTGGGCCTACGCCTGGCTCACCAGGTGGATCCACGGCTTCAAGCAGCTCTGGGCGCAGCTCCTGCGCGACACCATGAGGACTCGCACCTACCAGCAGTTTCGCATGTACTCCTCCGTGGCGAGCGGTAGGGTGAAGGTCGTGGTGGACGCGGTGGACAAGAAGGACACCTTCCAAAATGGCCTTGACTCGACCCTCACCGTGTTCGACTGGTGGGCCCCATCCAGAAAGCGTACCATAAAGCTCCAGCAGACCGCCGCGGGTCGATACGAGGGCGTCTTCACCATGCACCGCTACGGTGCCTATGTGCTGCAGGCCACACACCGCAGAAGATACGTGCTCAAGTCCAAGAAGCCCGGCGGCAAGTCTCGCGTTTACAAAGAGACCATCGCCAAGTCCTTTGGGGCCGTGACTCTCTCCTATCCCAGGGAGTACCTGAACCTACAGCCCTCCCGCAGGGAGTGTCGTGCCGACCCTGGCGCGTGTCCAGGGATGCAGCTTCTGCGCCGCGCCTCCACCGTCACCTCGGGCAAGGGCCTGGGATCCGTTGCCACCAGCGTGCGGATCGTCTTCGATCCGGGCAAGGCCAAGGAGCTGCGCTACGAGGAGATGTGGCACTACCTGCTGTATCTGCTGATGGGTTTGATGCTGCTGGACATCTTCCTGCGCAGGGTGCGGATCTTCGGCTACAAGCCCCTCCGGGCCGCCTGAGGTGGCCGGCTCGGGATCGGGTCGCTGGAGCGCGGGCCTCAACGCCCCAGCGCTTTCTTCAGCGCCCCAGCGCTTTCTTCAGCGCCCTGGAGTGCACGTGCCCGGCAAAGTGCACAGGGCTGGAGCCGTGGATGGGATCCCAGCTCGCCGGGTTGGCCTTGCACAGAAGCTGCACCTCCAGGCCGAGCCGCGTGACGGCCTCCTCTGGGCCCAGGTGCAGCACCTTGGGGGCCGCCTCCCAGGTGGCGCCGCAGGGGGCGCCGCGCAGCACGTGGATCTCGACCACCTTCCCCTGGTCCAGGCGGGCGCCGTAGGCGGGAGCACCGAACTGCTCTCCGTAGGCTCCGAGACAGACCTGCCTCCCCAGGCCGCATCACGTGGGGGGAGAGAACAGGCCCTCCACCCGGGCGGATCTCCCGGAGGAGACCACCGGCACCGAGCAGCGCTTGCCCAGCAGAGCGAGGTCGAGGCGCAGGTCCGGATGCCGCAGGTAGTCCAGCACCAGGTCTGCCCCCAAAGAGCTGGGCAGGTAGGCGGCGGGATCGTCGATGACCGTGGGGAGCTGCTGGTCCACGTCGAAGATCTCGACGATGGTGAGGTGGCGGCCATGCTCGCGAATGCCGCGGATCTTCTGCTCTCCGCTGCCGCGCTCCTGGAACACGGCGATCCTCTGGTGGGTGGAGCTCATGGGGTGCCGGTGTGGGCTGGGGGAGCGAGGGGGCTTCTACCAGCGGTAGCGCCCTATGGTCACGGCGGCCCGGCCGGGGTCGGTTCTGAGGTTGCGTAGCCGGATCAGGCTCTGGGGGTTGTCAAAGGCCATCCAGACGATGGTGGATGCGCCCCGGCTTGCGCGAGAGGGTGTGGTGATGAAGATAACCTCCTTGGCCCTGAGCCCTGCCGACAGGTTGCGCCAGCCCAGGTTGGCGTAGTGCAGGGGGCAGCGCGGGCGCGAGCCGGCGGACATGCAGCGAGCCAGGGCGCCCGCCTGGACGCCGCTCCGGGAACCCCCAGGGGCCAACCCGGTTCCCACCGCCACGCCAGGGGGGTTGGCCAGGCGAAGGACCGTGTGGCTGAGGCCAGAGCTGGAGGCGATCTGGAGCCTCACCAGGTAGCGCTTCTTGAGCAGGAACCACGGGTTTGAAAACCCGTCCCGGCGGATCTTCCAGTAGAGGCTGTTTTTGGGCAGGTACCTGTGGGTTCCACTGTCATCGCGCCAGGCCGTGAGACCGCCAGGTCGCGGCGACGGCGACAGGGCTCCCCCGCCCTGCCCGTGAACGAACTTCTCGGCCTTGAGGGTTCCGGCGGCCATGCGGTGGGCTCTGTCGCTGCCCGCGAGCTTGTAAAGGAGAGCCTGGGGCCTGTCAAAGGCCAGCCACAGGACCTGATTGCCGCCAGCTCGGCGCCGGGAGACGGTGATGAGCATCATCTCCGTGGAGCTGAAAGCCGAGATGAGGTTGCGCCAGCCCAGGCCGTTGTAGCGGATGGGGCAGGAGTGCCAGCGCAGGCCGCCGTAGCTGCCGTAGGGGTTGAGAGCTCGCGCCAGGGGTCGGCACAGGGACCGGGCGCCGATCTGGGCGCCCCAGCGTCCGCGGTGATCGCTCCAGGCGGTTCCCAGGGCGGCAGAGGGCTTGCTGCTCGTCTTGAGGATGAGCTCGGAGCGATGGCCCCGGCCGCCACCGGCGCCAGAGATGGACAGGCGGACCAGGTACTTGTGCTGGAGCATGTAGGCCGTGGCGCGCACGCCGTCCCGGCGCATGCGAGCCGCCAGGGCCGCCTTGCCCACGGGGCGGTGGCTCGAGGACCCCAGGGGCTTCCAGCCAGGGGTGAGGGAGGGCGAGGGCGGGTTGGTGAGCCGGGGTCTGGGAGAGATCCCCGCTCCGTCAGCGATTGCGTAGAACCGGAGGCTGAGGTTGCCCTTGCCAAAGGTGGGCAAGGCCGAGCGCAGCACGAACCTGTGCGCCAGGCCGCTCTGGGACTGGTCAAAGGCCAGCCAGAGGAGCACGTTGCCCTGGTTGGGGTTGTTGGGGTCGGAGATGATTCGCACGCTCTTTTCGGTAAAGGCCGAGATGAGGTTGCGCCAGCCCAGGTTGTTGAAGTGCACCCGGCAGCGGTGGCCCTCAGGCCCTCCCCGGTCCCTGGGCAGAGGAGCACACCGGCTGGATCCGCCGATCTGGGCCCGGCGCAGCTCCGGCCGGTCGCTCCAGGCCTTGCCAAGGGCCCTCTTGGGCCGACTGATGAGGCGCAAAAGCAGCTCGGTCCGGGAGCCGGAGCCCCCCCCGGCAGAGGTCAAGGAGACTCGCAGGAGGAAGCGATTATGGAGCATGTACGCCGGGCTGGGAACGCCGTCCTGGCGCATGAGAGCGGCGATTCGGGCCCTTGGGAGCGCCCGGTGCAGCTTGCTGGAGATTGTCCATGCGCTGCCAGGGGCCGGCCGAGGGGTCACCCGCGGGGTGGATGGAAGGCGCGGGAGCGGCCGGGGCCGGGGCTGGGGCCGGGGCCGGGGCCGGG
>JAJRWW010000379.1 GCA_024276595.1 Myxococcota bacterium | reverse complement strand
GCCGCGCGATGCGAAGGAGCCGTACCCCCAGCCCAAGGTGGGGGATCCGCAGGTTCCGTCGGGCTCCATCACCCCCGGTGTTCTGCCCCCACGGCGCGGCAAGGGTCGGGTCAGCGAGCGGCGGGAGCCTCGATCACTGGAGCGGGATCCGCCGGACATCCTGCCTCTCCCCATCGACCGGGACCGTTTCCTGTGGGCTGCCTCTCCGCGGCTGCGCAGCGGCGCGTGGTTCTCGATCTACGGCCTCACGGGCCGGTCCGCGAGGTTTCGCAAGTACGAGCCGGAGATAGTGTACGACAAGAAGGACACAGTGCTCATGGCCGAGGTGGGGGGGGCCGTACGCTTCGGGCACCTGGAGCTGTCGATCAGTCTGCCCATAGTGGGCCAGGTGCAGGCCGATTTCTACCAAAAGGGGGTTGTGGATCACGACGTCACCAAGGTTGATCGAATGGACCTGTCGATGACCGCGAAGCTCGGCTTCTCATTTCGGCGAGGCAAGAGCTTGTGGCTGCTCACCCCCTACTTTACCCTCGGTCTCCCCACGGGAAGCCGAGAGCAGTACACCACGAGCATTGGTGGACGCCAGGTGGAGCATTTCACAGCGGGTCCCAAGGCAGTCGCCATGCTCCCGGGGGTGGCAGTGGGCTGGCGCCGGGGAATGATCTCGGCGGTGGTCAGCGTGGGCGTTGTCGCCAGGGTCTTCACAGCCTACAAGCTCTCCCCTGGAGAGGAGCGCCAGGATGTGTCTCTCTCATGGCTGGGCTCCTATCAGCTCGCCTTCTCCCCCTGGCGGGACTTCTCCTTGCTGGCCTGCCTGACCCACTTGCACCAGCTCTCGGGGCGCACCGCCGACTCTGGCGAGGACGTGTTTCTCTTCGTCCCTGGAGTGCGATTTCAGCCCTGGTCGGGGCTCTTCGGGCATGTGGGCGTGTCCATTCCCCTGGGCATTCGCAGCCGGGAGCTGGTCTCACCGGTGGTCACCCTCTCGGTGGGCTGGGAGCTTCGCTAGACACCAGCACACCTGCAGACCGCGCAGAGCCCACCGGATCTGCCTCGCTCAGTTGACCCGAAGGTCCCTTCGGAAGGCCAGGAGCTTGGCTCCCAGGAAGTTGGAGATGGTGGCCGCGGCGATCCCCACGAGGGAGGTGAGCCAGATGAGGGGCCTGGTGTTCCAGCCAGCGTAGACCATCAGCAGGTGCATGACCAGGATCCTGATGCCCACTCCGGCTCCGCACACGGTCACGAAGGTCACGTACGAGCGGGCAAGGGGGGCCTCCCGACCCCTGGCAAAGGTCACCCTGCGGTTGACCAGGTAGTTCCATGAGACGGCCACCGCGAAGGCGGGGATCGCGGCCAGGCGCGGATCCAGCAATGTCAGCTCCACCAGCGGGAAAAAGACGGCGAAGTCCACCAGCACACCCGAGGCGCCCACCAGCATGAAAAGCACGAGCTCCGTGGGCCAGGGCCAGCGGCGCCGTGCCCGGAGCAGGATGGGCTCTTCCTCGCTTTCCCTGAGAGCGGTCACCGGAGCCAGCCCTTCCGCCGGTACCAGCCAATGGTCTCGGTCATGCCGTCGAGCAGGGTGTGGCGAGGCTCCCACCCCAGGAGGGCACGAGCCTTGTCGATGTCAACGGCCCAGCTCCCAGCCGTCAGGATCTTGGCCTTGTCTCTGTTGAGCGTTGGAGGGCGGGGGGAGCCGAGGCTGAGCAGCTCACCCACGAGGGCGGCAGCTCGCACCGCGAGCAGGGGCAGGGGGAGGGTTACCCTCACCGGCACCCCGAGGGCCTCAGCGATGATCCTGTCGGACTCGGCGGGGCTGTAGTTTGTGGCGTCACCCAGGTGAAAGATCTCCCCGGCTGCGGTCGGCGCCAGACAGGCCTGCACAAAGGCATCGGCGGCGTCAGAGGCGTACAGCCAGTTGTACGCCGTGGACCTGAACCCCAGGCGCACGTGAACGCCGAGCCGAGCCATCTGGAGCATCTGGAGCACGTCCACGTCCCGTGGCCCGTAGATTGCGGTGGGGCGCAGCACAACCCCCTCCACATGGGGGCTGGCCAGCAGGGCCTGCTCCGCCAGCCACTTCGACTCGCCGTAGGCGCCCACTGGCAGCGCAGGCTGGTTCTCGGTGAGGGGGAGCCTGGAGCTCGCGGGGCCCACCGCGGCGAGGCTGCTGGAGAGCACCACCCTCTGGACCCCGGGCCTGGCCATGGGGCAGGCCTCGATCAGCGCCCGCGTGCCTCCCACGTTGACCCCAAAAAAGCGCCTGGTGGGTCTGGCCCGGGTGGCCCCGGCCAGGTGCAGCACGACCTCGACTCCCTCCAGGGCTCGCACCAGGCAGTGGCGGTCGAGCAGGTCGATCTCGCGTGTCTCCAGGTCCAGGCTCTGGATCCACCTCAGGTTCGCTCCAGGACGCACCAGGGCCACAGGGGCGTCGCCCCTGGCCAGGAGGCGCCGGAGCACGTGGGAGCCCAGAAAGCCGTTCGCGCCAGTTACAGCCACCTTCATCCGTGGTTCTCCCTCGGCCGTCTCAAAGGAGCTTAGGTCACCCCGACAGGAGCTGGCTGTCAACGAATTTCACCAGGGGGGCGCCCATGGGCCTGGCCAAGGGCCTTGGCCGGGCTATAATGGGCGCCCCCACACACCCCAAGGCGAGCTCGCTGTCTGTGATATCAGCTACCACCAATACCGCTGCACTCTCCTGGCGCAAGGTCGGTCTGCTGGCCGCGCTCTACTTTGTGCAGGGGCTCCCCTTCGGGTTCTTTCTGTTCACCTTCCCGCTGCACCTCAGGGCCGAGGGATACTCGCTGTTTAAGATCACGTTCCTTTCGGTGGTCAACTTCCCCTGGCTCATCAAGTTCCTGTGGGCTCCCTTGGCGGACCGCTACTTCTGGACATCCGTTGGACGACGCCGAAGCTGGATCCTCCCGGCTCAGGGTGGGCTCCTGCTGACCCTGCTGGCCACGGGTCTCCTCGCTCCCCGGCTGGACCTGCTGGGGCTGATGATCATGCTCAGCCTGGTCAACCTCTTTGCCGCCACCCAGGACATCGGCGTCGATGGCCTGGCGGTGGACATCCTGGAGGACCACGAGCGAGGCGTGGGCAACAGCGTTCAGGCGGCCGCATACAAGGTGGGGATGCTGGGAGGTGGCTTCGGGCTGACGTACATGCTGAAGGTCGGGATGGGAGTGAGCGGTTGCTTCTTCACCATGGCGGCGGCGGTGGGACTGGCCATGCTGGTGCCCATCTTCCTGCAGGAGCGACCGGCTCCGGGGCTCGTCACCGGCGTTGCCGAGGGCGGGGAGAGGCCGGGCGCGGTGGCCTTGCTGCTGTCGCTCTTTCGGCGACAGGGCATCGTCGTGTTTCTGCTCTTTGTGCTGCTGGTCAAGTCGGGCGATTCCATCGCGAACCCCCTCTTCAGGCTGTTTCTGAAGGACTCTCGGTTTTCGCTGGGGCAGATCAACTGGACCATGAACCTGGGGGGGATCCTCTCCACCCTCCTGGGCTCGGCCGTGTGCGGCTTCGTGATAATGAAGCTCGGCAGGCGACTGGCCCTCGTGCTGACGGTCGCGGGGCAGGGTCTCTCTCACCTGGTGTGGGCGCTCATGGCGCTCGTGGGAACATCGCTGCCGCTGGTGGTGGGGGCAGCTTTGCTGGAGCACCTGGTCTCGGGGATGCTCACGGTGGTGGTCTTCACCCTCATGATGGACGCTGTGCGGCCAGAGGCGGGGAGCGGCCAGTACACCCTCCTCATGTCCATCTACGGCGGCGTCACCTTCGGGCTGAACATCGTGGCCGGAGGGATCGTGCAGTGGAGCAACTACGCCTTTGCCTTCACCCTGGCCGGAGCCCTCACCCTGGCCTGCCTCGCGCTGGTGTGGCCGCTGGCCCACGAGGGCTACCTGGAGGGGAGACGCCCAGGGGACCCGGACGGGGTCACCTGATCCGGGGGGCATCTCGGGCGGGATCACCTCCCCGGGCGTGGGCGGATGGCCTCCGTGCTCACACAAGCGGCCATGGTCCATACTGCTTCAGGCTCGAGTGGAGGGAGGTCTGGTGGCCCCATCTGGTTCCTCTCAGAACAGCCCGAGCTGCTGCTCGTGGGGCATCGGCAGCACGCCGATGATGACCCATGGGTTCGGCGCGACCTGGTGCCACTGCTGGGTCGTGCCGAGATAGAAGTGGAGGTTTTTCTGCATGAAGGTGTCGAGGTACTGCTGCCGGACCATGGCGAGCGCCGCTGGCTCGTCGCCTTTGGTGGAGCGAAGGCTATTCCAGTAGAGCGCCCCGGCTTCCCAATCGAGCACCTGGAGCGTGCTGGATCTGCCGTTCGCATCCTCGAACTTGTAGGAGAAATTGTAGGGGAGCTTCGGGATCAACCGGAACGTCTCACGCCAGGAGTTGTCCTCGAACAGGTCGTACTGGCTGTAGAGAGCACGCATCTGCTCCAGCCTCTGCTGATCCCACTCACGGGTGTCCTCCTCCCAGATGAAGTCCCCGATGTGCGTAGGCTTGAACACGGCCAGAGACAGCTCGTTTGCCTTGGCCCCCGCGATGAGCTCATCGAGCTGGTCGTACACCCGAGCGCGGCCCAGCAGAATGCGCCGGCGCTCACGCCACTGATCCTCGGTGCCAATGTGCCCCCTTGGGGTCAGCTCGGCTTCATTCACCGGGCGGTAGGATTCGGGTCGAGGATCGGAGTTGTTGCGGACGAGCTGGCACTCCAACCAGTCGTACTTGTGGTACTGCTCTTTCTGGTCGAGGCGCCGAAATGGTACCGGATAGAGCCGAACCCAGCTTCCATCTTCCCGCAATCCGGCCGTACACACTGTCTCCCCATACTTGCGAGACAGAGTGGGTATGTCTTGACCGTTACCAGGATCCGCTGCTTGTCCATTCCCCCTCCCAGGAGATGATGCTCATAGGTGATCAGCTCTACTACTGTGGCCGAGTGTCATGGTGACCGCTTGGGCTACGCAGCTCCGGTGACATTGCTGGGGCAGCCTTTCGTAGCAGGTCAGCGCCACGCGCTCACCTGCCTCGATCCAGTCCCGAATCTGCCCAATCGCCGCAGACTGCTTCGGTAGGCTGTCCCGCCTGTACTCCGCGAACAGGGCATCGTAGTCCGCCTGCGTCTCCAGGATCCGCCGCTTGCCCGAGACGATGCCGAGCTCTCGCAGGTGCTCATATCGAACACCCACCCCCTCGCAGCTCCTCGACAAGGCACTCTTGGAGAATCCGTACTTGCGGCTGATTGCGTTCCGTCGCACATCACACAGCACCGTGACGCCAGCGCCTAGCAGCTTGTTCAGGTAGCTCTCCAGGGTCAGCCCCTCATAGCCGATTGTTGTCAGTGGCATCTGTGCCCGTGGGCGTGGCCGGGCTTCCTCCACCCGTCGAAGTGCATCCTCGTCCCCAGCGAGCACCCTGGCGGCGATCTCGCTCCGGATCGCGTAGTAAGGGAACCGCCTATAGGTTTCGGCGACAAGCGCGTTGCCTCGCAGATTCCGGTATCTCTGTGCGAACGCTGCCTGGTGTCGGCTCCGGTCCCCTGTCACCGCCCTTCGCCCCGCCGCTGTGAGTCGCCAGCGATTCTCGTCCTCGCCAAGCAGGCCGCGCTGTACAAGCTTACGCCGGTCCGCGTAGCAGGTGAACGAGAACGCCCCAAACTTGTAAGGTACGAACTCGTAGGGCGCCTGCTCGCGCAGCTCCTGGCAATACAGGAACAGCAGCTTCTGATAATCGAGGTTCCCCAGGGTACAGCCGTTGGCATCAAGTAGCGCAAGCAGCTCGCGCTGGCGTGCGAACAACCTGACGGTTCCAGTGCTCCTGCTTTTTGACCTCGAGGTGCTCATTCTTCAAGCAATCACAAATAGGTACCTAGCCGTGGGCGGGATCACCTCCCCGGGCGTGGGCGGATGGCCTCCGTGCTTCCCAGGAGCTTTCGGCGCAGCTCCCGGGCCCGGCCGTTGTCAGGCTGTATCTGCATGATCTTATTGAGCAGGGCCTTTACTCGACGAAAGATCCCTTCGGCTGCTCTTTCGTCTGGGGCGGACCGGTAGCGTGTGACCAGCAGCTCCGCCAGGGCAAGGCGGGCCACCACCCCGGAGCGTTCATGGCGGGCGGCCCTTGTGAGGACTCGCAGGGCCTCGCCGGGG
>JAJRWW010000378.1 GCA_024276595.1 Myxococcota bacterium | reverse complement strand
AGGGGCAGGGGCAGGGGAGACGGCCCCTCCCTGGGGCGTCGTGAGCATGAGCACCGCGAGGGTGATTCCCACCGAGACCATGGACAGCTCAGATAGCACCCACCTGCGGCAAAGTCAAAAGGACGCCAGGGAAGCCAGGGGCGTCGTTGACACGAGACCGTGGGATGGTCATGCTCTGCCCATGTGTGGCGCGACCTCCAGTCCCAAGGGGCTGAACAGGCAGCGGAGTCGACCAGCGTGGCTCCGTGTCAAGCTGCCCGGTGGGCCCGACTACGCCCGTGTGCGACGCACGATCCGGCGGCTGGGGCTGCACACGGTTTGCGCCGAGGCCGCCTGTCCCAATGTGGCGGAGTGCTGGGCGCGGAGGTCGATGACGGTGATGATCCTGGGGGCACGTTGCACCAGGCGCTGCCGCTTCTGCAACGTGGCGACAGGTCGGCCTGGGGCGCCGGACCCCGGGGAGCCGGCGCGGGTGGCCGAGGCTCTCAGGGAGCTCTCCGTCCGGCACGCGGTGATCACCTCCGTCTCCCGCGACGACCTGGAGGACGGAGGGGCAGCCCACTGGGCCGAGACCCTGCGCCTGACAAGGAGCAGATGTCCCGAGTTGACGGTGGAGGCCCTGTCGCCGGACTTCCAGGGAGACACGCAGGCCCTGGACCAGCTCCTGGACGCGGCCCCGCATGTGCTCGCGCACAACCTGGAGACGGTGCGCCGTCTCACCCCGACGGTGCGCTCTCACGCCTCGTACGACAGGTCCCTTGCGGTGCTGCGCCACGCGGCGCAGGCAGGTGCTGTGGTGAAGTCGGGCCTCATGGCGGGCCTGGGCGAGACGGTGGAGGAGCTGCGCGCGGCGCTGCGGGACATCCGCGACGCTGGCGCGCTGCTGGTCACCGTGGGGCAGTACCTGCGGCCCAGCCGGACCCACCTGGAGGTGGTGGACTACCTGGCACCGGCCACCTTCGAGGAGCTGGGGAGCTACGCGAGGGAGCTGGGCTTCATCCACGTGGCCTCCGGCCCCCTCGTGCGCAGCTCCTACCATGCAGACGAGGGAGCGAGAGCCCTGCCGACGGGGACGGGCGGGGCGTTGCCCTTGGCGAGCCCCTAGCTCCGTCGTGCAAGCTTGCGGTGGCGCTCGCCGATGCCCTCGCGCAGGTTGCGGATGAGGCGCTCGTTGTCGCAGGGCTTGCGCTTGAGCCGCTGGATCCCGATCTCCTTCGCCATCTGGATGCCGGCGTCGTCAGCCGTGAGGTAGATGATGCACACGTCCGGATCCCGCTCCAGCAGCTTCATGGCCACCGTGTCGCCGTTGCAGCCGGGGAGCCGGTGGTCCAGGATCACGGCGTCCGGGAGCTGCTCTGCCGCCTGGAAGCGGGATATCGCCGCCTCTCCGTCCGTGTCGGCCCCCCAGATGTCGTAGCCTTCGACAGTGAGCAGGAACCGGTAGTACTCCAGCACGTCCAGGTCGTCCTCTACCAGGAAGATTCCCCCTTTCATGGCATCTTCTCCCTGGCAGGGGCGCCGGCAGGGTCTGCATCGCCCTCCTTCTCCGCGACGGCAACAGGCAGGACTGCGATGAACCTGACGCCTGCCGAGGGGTCGCCCAGCACCCGGTCCTCACAGCGCAGGAGGCCACCGCAGCCGTGGAGGAGGGCCTTGACCACCCACAGGCCCACCCCCGACTCGCCGGGTGCAAAGGGGCGGGATGTATCCACGAGGCGTCGCTGCATCTCCTGGGAGATGCCCGGGCCGTTGTCGGCCACCGACAGGGCCCAGGCCGGTGCGCCCTCAAGATGGGAGGGCTCAGCGGCCACCCAGACCTGGGGAGAGCCCGAGGGGTTGTGCCCCACGGCGTTCGCGAACAGGTTGTTCAAGATCTCTGGGAAATGCTCGCAGGCCAGCACCGCGGCGCCAGGGGGGAGATCCCGGTGGAGAATGACGTGGCGCTCCTCGTGGAGCCGCTGCACCTGGTCGAATGCCCGGCTCACGGCTTCATCGAGGGGGAACGGGTGCAGTGCTGGAGCCCTGCCCGCCAGGCAGGCATCGTGGGCATCCAGCAGGAGCTGGAGGTTTGCCATGAGGCCCTGGATCCGCATGGATTGGCGGCGGCACACCTTCAAGATCCGCGCCTGGGCCGCCGAGACCGGGCCCACCTGGCCTCCGAGGATCGTCTCCAGGTAGCCGGTGATGGTCTGGGCGAAGCTTCGAATATCGTGGGTCATCAGGTCGTTGGCGAACTTGGAGCGCTGCATGGCGCTCCTGGATGATGCCTCCAGCGCGAGCTGCTCCGAGCGGTCCTCGATCATCACGAGGGCTCCACCGGGCGGGTCCACCTTGCCCGGGATTGGCGTGACGACGAGGCTCACCTGGATCTGTTGCCCTCCCTCTCGGGCAAGGCGCACCTCCGCACGCTCGCTGCCCTCCCCATGGTCCTCCCCGCCAGCGGAGCAAGACAGGATGCGCTCCACCGCGGCCCGTGGCTCGACCAGCTCGGCAAGCTGTCGCCGCTGCAGCTCGCCTGAGCCAAGGCCGGTGAGCCTCTCCGCGAGCTTGTTGGCAAAGGAGATCTCTCCGTGGGGATCGACCAGCAGGAGCGGGACGGCCAGGATCTCCATCAGGGCGACAAGTGCTTCGTTCATTTCGTACATTCCATGGGAGCGCTGGGAAGCCACGGCGTGTCAACGGCACCTGAGCTTGCGTAATCTGCTGCGGTCTGCCATGGGGATCGCAGCTCATCGCCCGTACCGAACATCACCAGCCTGCCCGAATACAGGGTAACATATTCTGCCCGTGGAGCAGGCGCTAAGTGATCCCCCTGGCTCCGCTTTTTCCCTTGGGCTCCTGCCGTTGCTGTAGCTTTTTCCCTGCCGTGCTATAACCCCGCGCTGTGACGAGACCCTCAAGGAGTGCTTCATGGCGAAAAAGACGGTAGACGAGCTGAGCATCGGTGACTGGGCGTCCAACGCCCGCACCATCTCCGAGGCAGACGTGTACGGCTTTGGCGGCATCATCGGCGATCTGAACCCGCTGCACACCGACGAGGTGGCGGCCGCCAGGTCCGTGTTTGGCAAGCGGGTGGCCCACGGGATGCTGACGGCGTCCCTGTTGTCCGGCGTACTGGCGCACCAGCTCCCTGGTAACGGCACGATCTTCTTGGAGATGAACGTGAAGTTCCTGGCTCCGGTGTTTTTTGGAGACACGGTCACCGCGCGGGTGGAGGTCACCGAGATAGTCAAGCGGCGGGTGACGCTGGCCTGCACCTGCACCAACCAGCATGGCGAAGCCGTATTGGAGGGTGAGGCAAAAGTCCTGGCTCCCAAGGGGTAGTATGCTCGAGCGCTCCCTGGCCCGATTGACCGCCTGGCTGCTTCGGCATCGCCTCCTGGTGCTGATCTGCGCGCTGGTTCCGCTGCCGCTTCTCATCTACGGCTACCTGAACGTGCAGAGCGTGCTCAAGTCCATCGTGGGCTCCAATGAGCAGGCGCAGTCGACCATCGTGAGCCGCAAGCTGGCCGAGCGCTTCTCGCGCCAGGTGCAGTTCATGGCGCAGGTCACCTTCTACCACCCCAAGCTCACGGCCGACGACGCGTCCTTCGAGGTCTCCGTGGCCAGGGTGAATCGCGCTGTGGAGTCGCTGGGGTGCGTGCGGAAGGTGATAACCTTCCCGGAGCTGCCCAAGCGGGAGGCGCTCATCTCCTCGGACGCGCACACTCAGATCTCGCTCATCGAGATTGGGGTGCCGGTCAACGCCTTTACCCAGGCAGAGGAGTGTGTGGCCAAGATCCGCCGCCACCTCCTCCCGGTAAAGCCCAGGCTGCCGGCAGAGGGCATCGAGGTGCTCATCACCGGCACCCCGGCTGTGAACCTGGACATCGGGAAGATCGTCAAGGAGGACTCCCGGCGCGCGGAGATCATCGTCGTCGTCTTCGCGTTCTTTCTGCTCATCTGGATGTTCCGCAGCGCCAGCGCGTCGGTGCTCCCCCTGGTCACCGCCCTCCTGGCGGTGACCTCGACCCTGACGGTTTGCTATCTGCTCGGCCTGATGTGGCGCATCTCGATCTACGTGTCCAACGTCTCCACCATGACCGGCCTCGCCCTGGGGCTCGACTACGCGCTGCTCTACGTCACCCGCTTCAAGGAGGAGCTGGACCGTGGGCACGACACCTCGGAGGCCATGGAGATCACCGCGCGGACAGCGGGCAGGGCGATCCTGGGCTCGGGAACCCTGGTGATGTTCGGCTTTGCCGGCCTCTTTTTACCCGACCTGGTCTTTCCTCGCTCGGTGGCCCTGGCAGGGGTGCTGAGCGTGTTCTTCACGCTCTTTTGGACGCTCCTCTTTCTCCCGGTGCTGCTCTCCTACTGGCGCCCCACCTTGGCCTGGCCCCGGTGGCGCTGGTTTCGTGCGAGCCACGCCGCGGTGGACCGCTTCTGGGAGCGCTGGGCGAAGATGGTGCTCAGACGGCCGGTGATTCCAGTGGTGCTGGCCGCGGTCATCGTGGGCCTTTGCGCCCCCAACATCTTCTCCATGAAGGTATACAACCCGCGGCACGAGATAATCCCCACCCGCGTGGAGGCGAGGCAGGGGGTGGACCGCATCGTGAGCGTCATTGGCGTGGGGCAGATCTACCCCGTCACGGTGCTGGTGGAGCTGGAGGACGGCTCCACGTGGAAGGAGAAGCGACGCCAGAAGCAGATCCTGGAGGTGCTCGAGGAGATCCGGACCTGGCCGAACGTCGACATCGTGCGCAGCGCCGACATGCTGATGAGCTTCTCTTTCAACGTGTTCGGAAAACGCATCGGCATGGACTTCGGGGAGGGCTTTGCCGCCAAGTTCCTCTCGGACGACTACAAGATAATCTCCATAGATATACACGCCAAGCAGGTGGACGACGAGAGGCTGAGCCGCCTGGTGGTGCGCCTGCGCGACCAGATGCCCAGGATGCTCGGCGGCCTCTCCGGGGCCAGGGTGTACGTGGGGGGGCGCCCGGCCATGTCCTGGGAGACCCTCACCATGCTCGTGGAGAGTCTCCCAACCATGATCCCCACGATAGTCCTGTGCGCCTTCATCCTCATGGCCATGCTTTTTCGCTCACTGGTGATATCCACCAAGGCGGTGCTGCTGAACGTGCTCTCCATGGCGACGACCTACGGCATCCTGGTGCTGGTCTTCCAGTACGGATACGGGATCTCCCTGCTGGGCCACACGGGGCCTCCCCCGGGGGCCCTCTCTCTGGCCACGCCCATCGTGATGTTCTGTGTGCTCTTTGGAGTGTCCATGGACTACGAGGTCTTCCTGGTCTCCAGGGTGGAGGAGGTTTGGAAGCGAGATGGCGGTCCGGGCGCGCCTCCTGCGGAGCAGGACCGCATCCACCTGGCGGCCATCCAGGAGGGGCTGTCGCGCACCGGAGGGATCATCACCAATGCCGCCTTCTTGATGGTGCTGACCTTTGTGGCCTTCCTCTCCGGATCACTGCTTCCCATGAAGGAGATGGGCTTTGCCCTTGCCTTGGCGGTGGCCCTGGACGCGACCCTCGTGCGGATGATGCTGGTGCCGGCGGTGCTCCGCCTGGCTGGACGGCGCACATGGTGGTGGCCCTTTGGGCGCCACTCTTGACTGGCTTGCGCTGGTTCGAGCCTCCTGCCTGGGGCTCTCCCATGGCGAGGGATTTTTCTCGTGTTCCCATCTGGTTGGCCCCCAATGACACATTGTGTTATCTTGCCTCCCGGCTAGGAGGAGGCCTCAACCATGAGCGATGCCAGAGTCATCAAGCGCTACGCCAACCGGAAGCTCTACGACACCCAGCATAGCTGCTACGTCACCCTGGAGCAGATCGCGCAGATGATCCGCGAGGGCGAGGACGTCCGCATCATCGACAACAACTCCAAGGAAGATCTGACCTCGGTGACCCTCACTCAGATCATCTTCGAGGAGGAGAAGAAGCGGCGGTTGCTCCCGCTGGCCGGGCTGAAGTCCATCATCCAGACCGGCGGCGAGTCCATCCAGGACTTTGTGAAGCAGATCGGTCGAGAGGTGGACGAGCAGGTGGTGAAGGTCTTCAGGCGGGAAAGGGATGGCCAGGAGGAGGGGGGTGAGACCGGAGCGGCGAGCACCGAGGGCGAGATGCCTGGTGACGACCTGGACGCGGAGGCGCGGCTGGAGGGGGACGTGGCCTCATCGGTCGAGTCGGCCAGCACAGCCGCCGCCTTCCGTGAGTTTCTCGACAGCTCCCAGAGGCGCCTGGACGAGTGGCAGAGCCAGGTGGACAGCCAGGTCCGTAAGCTCCTGGACAACATCCACCCACTGGTGGGCATCCAAAAAGATCTTCAGCGGGCCTTGGCCAGGATCGATGCGCTGGAGCGGCGGCTGGACGAGCTCGACTCGGCTCAGTAGTCCCAACCGAGGCTGAAGCTGTAGGTCTGCTGGAACTTGGCTCGGTCCTTGATCGGGTCGCCGGCGAGCTGGAGGGCCAGGTCGTCGGCGCTGCTGCCCTTCAGGGCCCAGGCAGCCTCGAGGGTGAGGACGAGGTGGTAGTATATGATCCGAAGCCCCAGGAAGATCCGGTGCCTCAGGATGGCGTCCTGGTCGTCGTAGACGTAGTTCATGTTGCAGTCCGGCTGGAAGTTGCAAAACTGCCCAGGCCGGATCGGAGTCTGGTAGCTGCAGGAGGCCGGGTCGGCGCTGCACTGCAAGGAGTCCACCGCGGGGGTGGTGTCGATCACCTGGGAGTCGGCCCAGATCCACATCACGTTGTAGCCCAGGTAGGGCGTGAAGTTGAAGGTGCCGCCCACCCCAAAGGACTTGGACACCGAGACGTCCAAGCCGATTATGGTGAGGTCCACCTGGGATGTGCCGATCACCCGCTGGCCGCTGAAACGAACCGCCAGGGCCGGGGTCGCCCAGTGCAAAAAGCCCTCGTGCAGCGACATCTTCGCGAAGGCGTTGAGCGAGAACAGGTGGCTGCTGACCAGGTGCGTGAAGCCGCCTCCCAGCTCGAAGCTGGGAAGTGGGAACCAGATCCCCTTGCGGATCTCCATGCTGAGGGTGGAGAGGACAGGGTCCGGCGGCCGGTCGAGGCCGTAGGTCCAGTACTCGGCGCCGTCGTCGATGGTCGTGGCGCCATACTTGGCGGCAAAGGCGAAGCCATTGTATCCGGTGGTCTCCGCGGGCGAGTGAAACATGGGCGCGAAGGCCATGCCGAGCTGAGACATCAGGCTCCGGAAGGACCGGTTGGCGTTGCGCTGGGCGTTGATCAGATCAGACCCTGTGAGCCCCTGAGCCACGTGGTGGCGGTAGAGCCCGGAGAGGTCCAGGTCGTTCCGATAGGACTGGGCGTGAGCCAGCCGTGCACCCGAAAACGAGATCGCGCCGACCAGGCCGAGCACTACCCCGAGGATCGTTCCGCGTATTAGGTACTTCATCGCCGTTGAGGGTAGCGCCAGAGTCTCCGCGGTGTCAAGAGTAGGAGCGACCCATGAGAAAGCCATCCTTCATGAGAGGGGCCACGTTGCCCCCGGAAGACCGAACGGACCTCGCCTGGTCTGTGCCCGAGGCTCCGCTGGGGATCGTGCTCGTGGAGCCGAAGATTCCGCCCAACGTGGGCGCCGTGTCTCGTATCTGTGCAGCCCTGGGAGCACCTCTGCACCTTGTGGGGAGGCTCACCTACCGGGAGGATCACCCGGCCCGCAGACGGGCAGGGCTGGACTACTGGCCCCTGGTGGAGAAGGCCTACCACGAGGACTGGGCGGCCCTCCGGGCATCCTGCCCTGGGCGCCGTTTCCACCTGCTCTCGGTTCGAGCGGGACGATCTCTGTACGAGGTGCGCTTCGAGCCCGGGGATCTGCTGGCCTTTGGCTCCGAGGACGACGGCCTGCCCGCGGCCATCACCGAGGCTCACCCGGAGGAGTGCGTCCGCATCCCGATGGTACGCGGGGTGCGCAGCCTCAACCTCGCCAGCTCGGTGGCCATCGCCGCCTACGAGGCCGCCAGGCAGACGATGACGGGCTCTCGTGCTTCCTGAGGGGAGTAGCCTGAATGCTCTCCCACCTCGGGCCAAATAGCCCCACACCCCCTTCTGCTTGCTGCTAGAATGCTCCCCATGACGCCCAGCAGAGAAGGGCCGGCCGAGACGCGGGTGATGGAAGACGGAGACGCAGCACGTTCGAATGGTGCGTCGAAGCTACAGCAGCGCCGGGGCCGGGTTGACATACCAGAGGGCTCTCGCGGCCCCCTTACCGGGCGCCTCATAGGCGGCCGATATCGGGTCATGGAGATCATCGGTGAAGGGGGCATGGGGGCGGTTTACCGCGCGGTGCACACCCTCATGGGCAAGGAGGTTGCGCTCAAGGTGCTCCTCTCGGAGTACTCGGCGGTGGAGGGCATGGCGAGGCGTTTCCAGCAGGAGGCGCAGTCGGCGAGTCGCCTCGAGCATCCGGGCATCATTGACGTATTTGATTTTGGTGAGACCGAGGACAAGCTCCTCTTCTTGGTCATGGCCTTTCTCCGGGGGCGACCTCTCACCGAGATCATCGAGCAGGATGGCCCCCTGGAGGTGGAGCGGGCGCTGGGCCTCGGAGTGCAGATCTGCGACGCCCTGGCCCATGCCCATGAGCACGGCGTGGTGCACAGGGATCTCAAGCCGGACAACGTCATGGTGCTGGGCTCTCAGGATGGTGGAGAGCGGGTCAAGCTGCTGGAC
Organism: Myxococcota bacterium; assembly: GCA_024276595.1. Classification (GTDB taxonomy): domain Bacteria; phylum Myxococcota_A; class Polyangia; order HGW-17; family JAJRWW01; genus JAJRWW01. The sequence continues at coordinate 3,455 of JAJRWW010000378.1, read as the reverse complement.
TTCGGCATCGCCAAGATCACCGAGGGGGAGGGCGCGGCCACGGGCATGACGGAGGTGGGCGCGGTGTTCGGCACTCCAGAGTACCTCTCGCCGGAGCAGGCGGCTGGAGACCCGGTGGATCACCGCGCGGACATCTACTCCCTCGGCGCCATCATCTACGAGATGCTCGCGAGCCGGAGGGTCTTTTCCGCCGACAGCAACGTCAAGCTCCTCTTTGCGCATATCCACGACGCCCCGGAGCCCATCCGGTCGGTGGCCCCCGGCGCCGGCGTCTCCCCGGCCCTGGATCGTGCGGTGCTCAAGGCCCTGGCCAAGCACCCAGGGGAGCGATTTCAGTCCGCCGCCGACCTGTCTCGGGCGCTGGCCGCGGCCGCCACCGGAGCCCCTGACTCCGATGGCGCCGGCTCGGTCCATGGCAGCGGGTCGCCGGGGGCAGAATCTGCGGCGTCTTCCGTTGGAGCCCATGGCCGAGCACCGAAGGAGGATGGACCGCGTGGTGTCCAGAGGACGCAGGGAGACCTGGGGGCATCTGAGGCACTGGCCGCCAGGCCAGCGCCGGCTGAGCAGGCCCGCTCTGGAGCAGACGCTGCCCGGGTGAGGCGGCGGCTGCTCTGGGCATTGGGGGGCGGCCTGGGGGCGCTCTTGGTGCTGATCATGCTGGTGCTGAGCATCCCCGGAGGTGGAGAGGCGAGCAAGAGCGCGGATGAGAGCCAGGCCGCCCCTCGCATCTCCCTGGATCTGATCCTCGGGCTCATGGCCGCCGGGCGCCTGGAGGAGGCGAGCACCTGGTTGCAGGACCTCGCCGTCAGGACCCCCAAGGACCCCCGGGTCCACCTTCTGCTGGGGCACCTGTATTGCAAGCGAGGGAGAGCGGACGCCTGCCTGTCGAGCTACAGCACCGCCCTGGTGCTCTCCGCCTCCAGTAGGGACGATCCCCAGCTCCTGTCAAACCTGCGCCGGCTCCTCACCAGGCGGAAGGGGCGCCTCTGGGGGCGCCCCATAAGGGACCGGGCGACCTCCTTCGCCCTGAGGATCTTTGCCAAGGGGGAGCTCTCCCCCGCGGTGGTCAAGATGCTCACCGAGTACGTGAACGACTGGTGGGAGCAGGACCTCATCTGGAAGATCATCGAGCTGCTTCGGAGCCACGAGGCGGCTGGCGGTGTGAGCTGGGCTCACGCGTACAGGCAGCGCTTTCGGAGCGTGGACTCCTGCGAGCTGCGGAAAAAGTACATCCAGGAGATGGTCGCCAGGGGAGACAGGCGACTGCTCCCGCTGCTCGGCGAGCTCTACAGCAAAAGGAGCCTCCGAAAGCCCTGGTCCAGGAGGCGGGTGAGCAATGAGTGCATCTCCAAGGAGGCGGCTCGGGCCATCAAGACCCTCGGAGGGGCCCTTCCCCCCAAGGAGCGTCCAAGGCGCCGCCGGGCCGCGGGCGTCGGCGCGCGGCTCAAGAGGATCCTCAGGCTCAGGTAGGGCTGCCCTCGGAGACGCCCATCGGCTTGGTAGGTTTTTTCTGGTCTAGGGGGCGCCGTTCGGGTATGGAGTGCTCATGACGAGCACCAATGGAATCGACACCGCCCAGGCCCGCGCCCTCATGGACTGCGAGGGTGCCGAGCTGTACGACCTGCTGGCCCGCGCCGGGCGCCTGACCCTGGAGCGCCGCGGCAGGCAGGTGCACCTGTGCGCAATAGTGAACGCCCGCAGCGGCGACTGCGACCAGGACTGCGCTTTCTGCTCCCAGTCCCGGCGCTCCAGCGCGGACATTCCCCGCTACGGGCTCATGGACGCCCAAGGGATCGCAGAGGCGGGGAGGGAGGCAGCGGCCTTCGGCGCCCACCGGTTCAGTGTTGTCACATCTGGAGGGGCGGTGAGAAGGGCCGCCCACCTGGAGCGCATCTGCGAGGGGCTCGCCCAGGTGCGCGAGTCCACCTCGGCCCAGACCTGCGCGTCGCTGGGTCTGTTGGACACCGCCGCGTTGAAGCGCCTCAGGGATGCCGGCGTGACCCGCTACCATCACAACCTGGAGACAGCCGAGAGCTTCTGGGACCGGGTCTGCACCACCCGTCCCTGGGCCGACTCCCTGGAGACGATCCGCGCCGCTGGGGAGCTCGGCTTCGAGCTGTGTGTTGGAGGCATCTTCGGGATGGGAGAGAGCAAGGAGCAGCGGGTCGAGCTGCTCGAGTCCATCCGCGGCCTGGGCGTGCAGTCCGTGCCGCTCAACTTCCTTCACCCCATTGCAGGAACGCCCCTCGAGGGGCTGAGTGAGCCGAGCGCTGCCGACTGCTTGCGGATCCTGGCGGTCGCGCGCCTCATGATGCCCGACGCGGAGATCCGGGTGGGTGGTGGTCGAGAGCACAACCTGCGGGACCTGCAGAGCTGGATCTTCATGGCGGGGGCGAACGGGATGCTCATCGGCAACTACCTGACCACCGCCGGCAGGACCGTGGCCGATGACCTGCAGATGGTGAGGGACGCCGGGAGGGATCCCGTGCTGGCGGGGAGCATCGAGGGGTGAGCGACCGGGTGCTCGTGGCCATGAGCGGTGGGGTGGACTCCAGCGTCGCCGCGGCCCTCCTCGTGAGGAGAGGCTACGAGGTGGTGGGGGTCACCCTGAAGCTCTGGGAGGGCTCCGCCGGCTCGGACCAGGAGAGCTGTGGGGGCCAGGCCGCGGTGGACTCTGCCCGGGCCGTGGCGGAGCACCTCTCGGTGGAGCACATGGTCGTCGATGGCTCCGCCGGCTTCTCGGAGCTGGTGCTGCGCCCCGCATGGGAGGACTATGCCGGCGGCCTCACGCCCAATCCCTGTCTGCGCTGCAACCGGGTGATCAAGTTCGCGACCCTGTGCCGGCAGGCCGACGAGCTGGGCGCCCGGTGGATCGCCACCGGCCACCACGCCCGCCTGGACCAGGGCCTGCCTGGGGGCGCGCCGAGGCTGCGAAGGGTTGCTGATGGGAAGAAGGACCAGTCGTACTTTCTGGCCATGCTCACCAGGGAGCAGCTCCGGCGCAGCATCTTCCCTGTCGGCGATCTGACCAAGGCGCAGGTGCGGGAGCTCGCCCGGGAGCTGGGGCTGCCGAGCGCCGAGCGGGCCGAGAGCCAGGACGCCTGCTTCACGGGCGGGCAGGGAGGGTTCGCCGAGGCCCTCCGGCGCCACTTTCGCGCTCCTGAGCGTCCGGGGATCTTCGTGGATCCCGCGGGTGTGCAGCTCGGCACCCATGGCGGCGTGCATAACTTCACCGTTGGGCAGAGAAAAGGGCTCGGCATCTCGCTGGGGCGCCGCGCCTACGTCTCCGCCATCCGTGCTCAAAGTGGCGAGGTGGTCGTCACCGGCGCCAGGGGGGATCTGCTCTCGCGCGCGCTCACAGCGGGAGGGATCCGCTGGGCCGTCCAACCCCCTCGCGGCCCCTTCTCTTGCCAGGTGCAGATCCGCTACCGAAGCCTGGCGGTGGAGGCCAGCGT
>JAJRWW010000377.1 GCA_024276595.1 Myxococcota bacterium | reverse complement strand
TTCCTCCCAGTGACCCCCACCTTCCCCTTGCTGGGACCCCTCGGGCTCCTGCCGCTCCCCTCCCGGTGGGTGATCCAGTTCGGCGGCCCGATCTATATCCACGAGAGCTTCGGCTCCTCCGAGCACGGCAACCGGGTGGTCATAAACAGAGTGGCCGAGCAGGTTCGGGCCACCATCCAGTCCATGGTGGACGACTGCCTCGCTCACCGGGGCCCTGCCTTCTTCAGATAGCTCCCCCCTCTGCCTCGTAGCCGGGCGGCGTGGATATTTTCCCTGCTCTTGGCAACCCTCTCTTGGTATGCTGTGATTTGGCCTACGGAATACTATCCGTGTGCTGGAGGCTTGCCCATGTCGCGCCGTGTCCTTCTCGCCCTTTCGACCTTGCCGCTGCTGGCGGCACTGCTCGTCGTCATGACCACCGAGTCCAAAGGGGTGGTGAGCCAGATCGATGGCACCATCGTCCCCACCACCGGCTCCCTCCAGGTGGAGCTGACCTCCCACGAGGGGGATCCCACCACGGATCCCTCCGCCCTGGACGCCATCGTGGACGCGGAGACCTTTCCGCAGATCTTCCTCCCGCCAGCCTACGGGTCGGGCCAGACGGTGACCTTCACGGACATCCAGGAGCAGGCCGGGTTCGAAAACACCTTTGGCTGGTACAACGTCGGGGACACGTCGCGGCTGTTTAAGATCTTCGAGTGCGCAGACGAGCCAGACACCGCGGTTGTGGTCGACTTCGACCTGGAGGCGGACTCGGGCAACTGGGACGGGGGCTTCATCGGGTTTTACCTGATCACGCCCGAGGACAACCCATCACCGACCAACTGTGGAGACTTCAACCCCCCAGATCTCTTCGGCCACATCTACTACACCGAGTCGGAGCTCAACGGCGACGGCGACTACGTGCACAACCTGGTCTACTCCTCCAAGAAAGACCCCAACCGCTTCTACTTCGCCTTCGAGGATCTCTTCCGTGGGGGCGACAACGACTTCACCGACATGACCATCAAGGTGGAGGGGCTGACCCCTCCCTGCGTCCCCGAGGCGGAGGTGTGCGACGGGGCGGACAACGACTGCGACGGGGAGGTGGACGAGGACCCTGTGGACGCTGGGGGCGCCTGCGGCCCGGACGTGGGCACCTGCGAGCAGGGAGCCTTCCAGTGTGTTGGCGGAGCGCTCCAGTGCCAGGGTGGGGTGGGGCCCGTTGCAGAGGTGTGCGACGGCCTCGACAACGACTGCGACGGCTCCACCGACAACAACCTCACCGACGTGGGCCAGGTGTGCGGCAGCAGCGTGGGCGAGTGCTCCGAAGGTCTCACCGCCTGCGTGGGCGGGGTGCTCCAGTGCCAGGGTGAGCAGGGGCCGGTGGCAGAGGTGTGCGACGGCCTCGACAACGACTGCGACGGCTCCACCGACGAGGACCTGGGGCAGACCACCTGCGGCCTGGGCGAGTGCCGAAACACCGTGAACAACTGCCAGGGAGGAGTCCCTCAAACCTGCGATCCATACCTTGGCCAGCAGCCGGAGACCTGCGACGGCCTGGACAACGACTGCGACGGCATCGCAGACGGGCTGGTGCGCGACTGCTACACCCTGGGCACCGGCTGTGGCCTGGTGGCGGGCTCCTGGGTGTGCCAGGGGATCTGCACCACTGGCTTGGAGGAGTGCCCAGTGGGCGGCGCCGGCACCTGGGGAGCCTGCCTGAACCAGCAGGGTCCAGCGCAGGAGGTGTGCGACGGCCTGGACAACGACTGCGACGGCTCCACCGACGAGGGCCTCACTGTCACCTGCTACCCCATGGGTTACGGCGCCAACACGGGCTGCACGGCGCCCGGTGTCTGCCAGGGCCTGTGCACCGAGGGGACCCGCGCCTGCTCAGGAGGCACCTACGGCACCTGCGTGGGCGCGGTGATCCCCGGCGTGGAGGTGTGCGACGGCCTGGACAACGACTGCGACGGCTCCACCGACGAGGGCCTCACCCAGGCCTGCCAGGTGACCAACGCCTTTGGCACGTGCACCGGCATCGAGACCTGCTCCGCGGGGAGCTGGCAGGCCTGCTCCGCGGACACCCCGGCGCCAGAGACCTGCAACAACCTCGACGACGACTGCGACGGCTCCACGGACGAAGGGCTCACCCAGGCTTGCTACAGCGGCGGCGCGGGCACCGAGGGGGTGGGCGTGTGCACCGCCGGCACGGCCACCTGCGCCGCAGGGGCGTGGGGCCCCTGCAGCGGAGAGGTCACACCCGGCGCCGAGGTGTGCGACGGCCTGGACAACGACTGCGACGGCTCCATCGACGAGGGCCCTGGAGGCCAGCCCCTGACCCAGGCATGCTACTCGGGGCCGGCCGGCACCCAGGGGGTGGGAATGTGCGTGGGCGGGACCCGCACCTGCTCTGGCGGCGCATGGTCCGCCTGCGTGGGCGAGGTGGTCCCCTCCACGGAGCAGTGCGACGGCCTGGACAACGACTGCGACGGCTCCACGGACGAGAACCTGGGCCAGACCACCTGCGGCCTGGGCCTCTGCCAGCACACGGTGGACAACTGCCTGGCGGGGGTGCCCCAGACCTGCGACCCCTACCAGGGCGCCACCACGGAGACCTGCGACGGGCTGGACAACGACTGCGACGGGGTCATAGACGGGCTGGCGCGGAGCTGCTACGAGCTGGGGGCCGGCTGCACGGAGACCTCTCCCGGGGTCTTTGCCTGCGAGGGCTCCTGCTCCGCCGGGCTCCAGGTGTGCCCCGTTGGCGGCAGCGGCGCCTGGGGCGAGTGCCTCTACGACGTGGGCCCCACCGCGGAGGTGTGCGACGGCCTGGACAACGACTGCGACGGCGACGTGGACGAGGCGGCGGACGGCTCTCCCCTCTCCCAGGACTGCTACCCGCCCGGCTCCGGCCCCTCCACCGGGTGCACCTACGACGCGGGCGCCGGGGAGTGGACCTGCCTCGGCCTGTGCACCGCGGGCACGCGGGAGTGCCTGGGCGGGCTCTGGGGGAGCTGCGGGGGCTACGTGACCCCAGCGGTGGAGGTGTGCGACGGGTCCGACAACGACTGCGACGGGCAGACGGACGAGGAGGAGGACATCCCCGGCCTGAACCAGGCCTGCGGCACGGCGCTCGGGCGGTGCACCCCCGGGGTGCTCCGGTGCATCGACTCCCAGGAGGTCTGCGAGGGCGGGGACGGCCCCTTCCCCGGGGAGTGCAACGGGGAGGACGACGACTGCGACGGGGAGATCGACGAGCCGGACGAGGTGGCGGCAGCAGAGGGCCTGCCCTGCGGCGACGCCACGGGCATCTGCGAGCCTGGCCTGACCCAGTGCGTGGGGGGCCAGATCCAGTGCTCCGGCGGGGTGCTCCCGGCGGAGGAGGTGTGTGACGGGCTGGACAACGACTGCGACGGGGTGCCCGACGACGGGGCCGAGTGTCCCCCCTCCTTCTGGTGCGTGCAGGCCGACTGCCGGCCCGAGTGCAACCCCTCCTCGGAGTTCCCCTGCCCTGGCACGCAGGTGTGCACCGAGGTGGACGTGGGCGGCGGTCAGCTCGACTACGTGTGCCTGCCAGACACTGGCGGCGACTGCGACGGGGTCACCTGCCCCGAGGGGTGGATCTGCGAAAACGACGTCTGCGTGGACCCCTGCGACCCCAACCCCTGCCAGGCGTGGGAGGAGTGCCGTGGGGGCGCCTGCATCGAC
>JAJRWW010000376.1 GCA_024276595.1 Myxococcota bacterium | reverse complement strand
GGGACTTCCCGCTGTCCTTCCACCGACAGGCCATGCCCGCCGCGGTGGTGGCTCGAGAGGTCTACCGCCAGCGGGGCGTCGCGGCCTTCATGCGCTTGGTGAAGAAGATCGTCTCCAACCAGCGCAACCTCACCGACAGCAACCTGCTGGCCTGGGCGGTCAGCGTGGGTGCCAACCGCGGCAAGGTCCTGGCCGCCATCAGGAGGGGCTCCCACCGGGCCGCCATCCTCCGGGAGATGAAGGACGCATCCAGGCGCGGAGTGCGCGGGACGCCTACCATCCTGATCAACGGCACTCCGCACAGGGGGAGACGCCAGGTTGGCGACTTCAAGAGGGTGATCGACGCCCTCTGAGGGGGCGTGGGCTCCCGTGCCTGCCAGCGCTGCTCAGGTTACAGTGGAGGCGCTGGGCTGTCCGGGGCCGGTCAGCCCAGGCGCGTGAGCAGGTTGGTGGTGGGGTGCAGCACCAGCGGCAGCGGCCTGGGCGCGTCCCTGTCCGCAGTGCGAAGCAGCGTCAGCAGCACCTGATCGCCCTTGGGAGCGAGGTTCAGGACCAGGTCGAACAGGTCTGCAAATGAGTCCACCGGCTTGGGAAGCCCCGTCTCCGAGTCCACCGGCTCGTGGCGGTGGGTGAGCGCCGTGAGCCAGATTCGGGTCTCGGATGCCCGGGCAACGTCCCGCAGCCTCTCCACGGCGTCGTGGCTCGCCACCTCCAGGGGAAAGCCGTCGATGAGCACCGTTCGGGGGGTGAAGTCCATGACGTCACCCAAAAAGCGCAGCGCCTCGTCCAGCTTCTCGGCGGAGAAGCCCTGGCGCAGGTAGCTGTGGATGTGACGCCGTCGCTCCAGCGCCATCCTGCTGGCGTCCGAGCCGTCCAGCAGGCCGTGGCGGCTGGCCTCGTCGAACATCCGGTCGTAGTGGCCACGCACGGCTGCCACCGGGTCCTCCAGGCACACGTGAAGCACGGTGCGGTCCTGGAGCAGCTCCGCCAGCGCTATGTGGGTGAGCATGGTGGACTTGCCCACCCCGGCCCGAGCGGCCACCACCCCCAGGCTGCCCGGGGAGAGCTGGTTCCGGATGGATCTGTCCAGAAGGTGCAGTGGGTTCTCGGAGCCGGCCGCCTTCTTCTCTTCGCCCGCGGTCATGATCGCCCTCCTGTGCTTTGTGTGGCCACGCCGCTCATCACACCGCCGCCTTGCGGCCGCGCGCTCTCTCGGCGTATTTTTTTCGGAGCTCCTCGGCCACCGATTCTGGCACGGGTGCGTTCTTGGCGAGCTCCATGGTGAACTCCGCCTTGCCCTGGGTGACAGAGCGCAGGTCCGTGGCGTAGCCGAACATCTCGGCCAGTGGAACCTCGGCCTCTGCAACGGAGAAGCCGGCCTCCTCGGTGGTCCCCACGATGAGCCCTCTGCGCTGCATCAGCGACCTGATTATCGCGCCCTGAAACTCGCCTGGCCCCTCCACCACCACCCGCATGATGGGCTCCAATATCTGCGGCCTGGCGCGCGAGTAGGCCTCCCGGAAGGCCCCCCTCGCCGCGGCCTGGAAGGCCATCTCCGAGGAGTCCACCGAGTGGGCCTTGCCGTCGTTGACCACGACCCGCAGCCCCGTGACCGGAAAACCGATGAGGCTCCCCTCGGCCATCATGGAGCGCAGGCCCTTCTCCACCGCAGGGATGAACTGCGTGGGGATGGCCCCCCCGCGCACCTGGTTGACGAACTCGAGCTCGGTGCCGTCCTCGGCGGGCTCCAGGTACCCGATGACGCGCCCGAACTGGCCGGATCCGCCCGTCTGCTTCTTGTGCAGGTAGTCGAAGTCGGCGCGGCGGGTGATGGTCTCCCGGTAGGCCACCTGGGGAGCGCCCGTCTCGACGCGAGCGTTGTACTCCCGCCTCATGCGCTCGATGTACACGTCCAGGTGCAGCTCGCCCATACCGCTGATGACGGTCTCGCCGCTCTCGGGATCCACCTCGCACCTGAAGGTGGGGTCCTCCCGGGTGAAGCGCCCGATGGCCTTGGACATGTTGATCTGGGCCTTGTTGTCCAGGGGCTTGACGGTCAGGCGGATCACCGGGTCTGGAACGTGCATGGAGGTCATGGCCGCCCGGAGCTGGCCATCGGTGAAGGTGTCGCCGCTGGCGCAGTCGATGCCAAAAAGGGCGACTATGTCACCAGCGCTGGCCGCAGACAGCTCCTCCATCTCGTCGGCGTGCATTCGCCCGAGGCGCCCCACCTTGATCTTGTTTCCCGAGCGCTGGTTCCAGAGGGTGTCACCCTTGGAGAGCCTCCCCTGGTAGATACGGAGGTAGGTGAGCTGTCCGTACCGGCCATCCTCGATCTTGAAGGCGAGGGCGAGCAGCGGAGCGTCGGGGGAGCTGTCCACCGTCTGCTCCTCGCCCCCGTCCAGCTCCACGTAGGTGTTGGTCACCTCCGCCGGGGCTGGCAAGAGGCCCACCACTGCGTCCAGCAGCGGCTGCACTCCCTTGTTCTTGTACGCAGACCCCATGAGCACCGGCACCACGCCCAGAGCCAGCACTCCTGCCCGGAGGCCGGAGTAGACCAGCTCCGGAGTGACGGCGTCCTCCAAAATGGCCTCCGTGAGCTCGTCGGAGTGGAGGGATGCCGCGTCCAGCAGGATCTCCCGCCTCGCCTCCGCCTCCTCCACCAGCTCACTTGGCACCAGACCTCGGCGCAGATCTTCGCCGTTGGGGCCGTCGAAGTACAGGGCCTCCATGGTCACCAGATCCACGACCCCCTGGAAGTCCGCCTCGAGCCCGATGGGGATCTGCAGAGCCACCGCCTCCAGGCCCAGCTTCTCCTTGAGCTGGTCGGCCACCTTGAGGGGATTGGCGCCAGCGCGATCACACTTGTTGATGAACGCGATGCGCGGCACCCGGTAACGGTGCATCTGCCGGTTCACCGTGATGGACTGGCTCTGCACCCCAGCCACCGAGCAGAGCACGAGCACCGCGCCATCGAGGACACGAAGGGAGCGCTCCACCTCGATGGTAAAGTCCACGTGGCCCGGGGTGTCGATGATGTTGATGGGCGTCTTGCGCCAGGTGCACTGGGTGGCGGCGGACTGGATGGTTATCCCCCGCTCCTTCTCCAGCTCCATGGAGTCCATCTTGGCCCCCACCCCGTCCTTTCCGCGCACCTCGTGGATGGCGTGGATCCGCTTGGTCTAAAAGAGAATGCGCTCGGTCAGGGCGGTCTTGCCCGCGTCGATGTGGGCGCTGATGCCGATGTTTCTGATGTCGCTTTCGTCCGTTGCCATATCCCTATCCCATGGCCGGGTGTCGGAGCCGCGCGGACAGGCATCTCCGCGTCCTGACGCCGACCCGGTGCGGGGCATTTAGTGGCCGTTTACCCAAATGTCAAACAAAAAGGCGACGACGACCCTGGTCGCAAGACGGCGCGGCCACACCGCATAACCAGGCTGGACATGGGGGCGAAACCGAGCTCGAGTCCTCGAGCGCGGCATCTCCTGCTCAATGGCCCTGGCGCCCAGCCAGGGCTTTCTTCACGCAGATCCGCAGGTCGGGACAGCGCTTTGTGGAGCAGCGGATGAGCGCCCGAAAGATCGAAACCTCCCCGGTCTGGCAGCGCAGACGGCAGTCCGTCTCGTCCCCCTTGCAGACGCCCAGGTTGATGCACATCTCCCTGCACTCCTTGCGCTTGGCCGGGACCTGCCGGTCGGCCATGATCCGCTCCACCTCCGCCAGACAGCTTCGCAGGGCACTGCAGCGGTCTCGCCCGTAGCACGGCGCCTGGGCTGCGGCCTCCAGGGCATGGGTCTTGATCCACTCCAGGCAGCCCACGCGACAGCGCAGCACCTCCTGCGTAAAGAGCTTGTCAGTGGTCTTCCCAAGGCGGCAGCGCACCTTCCAGGGGCAGGAGCTCTGGCAGAACCCGGCAGGGTTCTCGAGGGGAGAAGGCACCCTGGGCCGGGTGGGAGCCCGGTCCTGCACAGGCGTCTCCCTCTTCGTGCAGCTACCCGCAAAGGCGGAGATGACCAGCAGGGCCATGGGCAGGATGTCGCGCATGTCCTAGGGGTATAGCACAGCCCCCGCCTTCCGGCCTGCCCCACGGGGAGCCTCACAACCTCTTTTTCCGTCACCGCCCCCATGGTAGCCTGCAGGGCTTCATGCAGGGAGGAGAACATGCGCAGACCCAGAGACAGAGATGAAAGCGCGGCCATGGGTGGTGGCCGGAGGGCGGGGGGCGCGGCCGTGGCTGCCCTCTTGCTTGCCTCCGCCCTTGGCGCCGCCTCCCCAGCTCGAGGAGCGCCGGGGCTGACCCATCGCCTCACGACGGCCGGCGGCGTGGACGCCTGGTTCAGGCCCAGACCCGGCCTGCACGCCTTCGCCACGCTGGCATACGATCTCGAGGGGCTCCCCAGGGGGAGCCATTTGGCCCTGGAGTGGAACACCACCCGCTTTCAGGTGGCCTTCGACCGACTCCGCATGGCGGGCGGGACCGTGGAGGCGGGCTTTCTTGCCGAGGGAGAGCTGCTCATTGCGGGCCTGCTCTCGGACTACTTTCGCCGGGGGGAGCTGGACCGCTCCCGAGCCTTCGCCGCCAGCTACCTGCGCCTGGGGACAACCTGGAAGGCGCTCCTTCCCGGCCACAGCACCATCTCCCTCTCCGCCGAGGCGAAGCGCTGGTTCTTTGCCAGGTCGGGCTCCACCTCGGCCGCACTGGTGCTGCCACCGAGCGACTGGGTGGGCCGCCTGGAGGTGGGGTACACTTACTGGCGCTGCGGATACGACTGCACCCGCTGGCGGCGACAGAGGCTGTTTCCACGGGTGACCGGGCTGGCCTTTGGGCTCCTGGCGCGG
>JAJRWW010000375.1 GCA_024276595.1 Myxococcota bacterium | reverse complement strand
GCCGCCTCGGCCACCCGCCCGGACGAGGAGGAGCTCGCCACCGGGTACGTCATGACCGGCACTGGAGAGAAGATCCCCGTCTCCCAGCTCGGATACCAGAAGACCGGCGAGGGCAGCACAGCCGCCGCCACTGACGCCGAGGCAGCCCCACAGGCCGGCGAGGCTCCCAAGGCCGAGGCGGCTCCAGGGGCCGGCGAGGCTCCCAGGGCCGAGGCGGCTCCAGAGGCCGGCGAGGCTCCCAGGGCCGAGGCGGCCCCAGAGCCCGAGGCGGCTCCAGAGGCCGAGACCAAGCCCGTCACCCAGCCCGACGACGACAAGGAGGAGGCCTAGTCATGGATTTCCGAAAGAAAAAGATGCGCCGTCGTTTCGGTCGTCGCAAGGTCTGCCGCTTCTGTGCCGACAAGAGCCTCGTGATCGACTACAAGAGCCCCCAGGTGCTCCGCTACTTCATCACAGAGCGCGGAAAGCTGGTGCCACGTCGTATCTCAGGCAACTGCGCCAAGCACCAGCGCAGGGTCAGCCTCGCCATCAAGCGGGCCAGGATGCTGGCCCTCATGCCCTTCAAGGCCACCGGGCGCTAGGAGGCTCAGATGCCAATTCAAATCATCTTGAAAGAGGACGTGCCCAACCTGGGACAGATGGGCGAGCTGATAGCCGTCAAGCGCGGCTACGGGCGCAACTACCTCATCCCCCGCGGGCTGGCGGTGGAGGCCACTCCGCGCAACATCAAGCGCCTGGAGCATGAGCGACGCAACATAGAGCGCGCCAAGGAGAAGATGATCGCCCACGCCAGGTCCCTTGCCGAGAAGCTGGCAGGTGTGAGCGTGACCATCTCCAAGAACACAACGGACGAGGACCGCCTCTACGGCTCGGTGACCAACCGGGAGATCGCCGACGCCCTCTCCGAGGAGGGCATCACCATCGACCGTCGAAAGATAGAGATTTCCGAGCCAATCCGCAGCCTGGGCGTGTTCACTGTGAAGGTGAAGCTGGGCCAGGAGATGACCGGTGAGGTCAAGGTCTGGGTCGTCAAGGCGGAGTAACGTCGCCAGGACCCCATGACCCCGGCCAGGAGGGGTGGGTCGTGTCAGGAGATCCTCAGAGGCGGTCCCAGGGCGGCCGCACAATGCCCAACGCCGTAGACGCCGAGGCCTCGGTGCTGGGCGCCATCCTGATGCGGAACGACCTCTTCCACCAGGTCGCGGGCCACATCACCGAGTCCGACTTCTACTCACCCCGGCACCAGCTCATCCTCTCGGCCATGGCCGAGGTGGACAAGGTGGGCAAGCCCATCGACCCCATCACCCTCGAGGAGCAGCTCGATCGCACGGGCTCCCTGCAGAAAGCAGGGGGCATGGACTACCTTCTGGAGCTAACCAGCCGCGTCCCCACCACCGAGAACGTGATGCACTACGTGGGCATCGTGCGGGACAAGGCCATGGTGCGCCGGCTCATCCAGGTGACCACCGAGATCGCCGCCGAGGGCTATGGCGACTACGGGGAGGCGGAGGAGTTCCTGGGGCAGGCCGAGCAGCTCATCTTTCAGATCACCCAGCGCTCCAAGGCCACCTCCTACGAGCACGTGAGGCCCATCCTCCAGCACACCTTCAAGCTCCTGGAGATCCGTGGAAAAGGCGGAGACATCTCCGGAGTGCCCACTGGCTTCGACGAGTTCGACAAGTCCACCAGCGGGCTGCAACCGGGCTCTCTGAACATCATCGCCGCCCGCCCCTCCATGGGGAAGACATCCCTCGCCCTGAACATGGCGACCTACGCGGCCATCCATCACTCCATCCCTGTAATCATCTTCTCGCTGGAGATGACCAAGGAGCAGCTAGTGGAGCGCATCGTCTGCTCCGAAGCGCGCGTGGAGGCCGATCGTCTGCGCAAGGGGAATCTTTCGGCTGAGGACTGGAAGCGCCTGATAGATGCGGCCGCCCGAATCGACCCGGCCAAGATATTCATCGACGACACTCCGTCGGCCAGCCTGCAGCAGGTGCGCTCCAAGTGCCGCCAGTGGCGCTCGGACCGCCAGGTCTTCTCGGACGCAGACCCAACCCAGGTGGAGAGCCCCAAGGGCTTGATAGTCATCGACTACCTGCAGCTCATGCAGGCCCACTCCTCCACGGGCAAGGCGCTGGAGAGCCGGGAGCGGGAGGTCTCCGAGATCTCTCGCGGTCTCAAGGCCATGGCCAAGGAGCTGAACTTGCCAGTGGTCGCCCTCTCGCAGCTAAACCGCCAGGTGGAGAAGCGCGAGGACAAGCGACCGAACCTGTCGGACCTCAGAGAGTCGGGGGCCATCGAGCAGGACGCGGATCTCATCGGCTTCATCTTCCGCGACGAGTTCTACACCAAGGACAAGTCCCAAAAACCTGGTGTGGCCGAGCTAATCATCGGCAAGCAGCGAAACGGTCCCACCGGCACGAGCGAGCTTTCGTTTCTGGGCAAGTACACCCGCTTCGAAAACATCTCCCGGCGGGATGACGACTACCTGCACTGACCCTTGTACAAGCGAGGTCCGTGAATTTATAATAGGGCACATCGTCTTTCCGGACACAAGGAACCCAAAGGAGACACCATGACATCCCGCATCGCCGTCGCCCTGGCTTTCCTCCTCCTGGCTCCCAGCGTCTCCATGGCGCGGGGGCTCAAGGTCGGAGACAAGGCAACCAACTTCTCTTTGAAGGACTCCAGGGGAAAGACCTACACCCTCGACTCCTTCAAGACCAACGTGCTGGTGATCTGGTACGAGGGCAAGAACTCCAAGGAGCAGAACCGCTGGATCAAAAACAAGCTCAAGCGGCTCCGAAACGCGGGCAAGCTGAAAGACTCCACCTACAACTCCATCGGTATCGCCAACTTCCAGGAGACCGCGGTGCCCAACTTCCTCATCAACATGGTGATAAAGAGCGAGATAAAGAAAACGGGCGCCATCATTTTGTGTGACCGCACCGGCTACATGATGAAGCACTGGGGCTTCCGCAACGGCCGCTCCAACATCTACGTGTTCGACAAGAACCGTCGTCTCCGCTGGAAGACCTCTGGCCCCCTGGGCAAGAAGATGGGCAACCGGCTCATCCGGATGATCCGCAGGCTGCAGAGGTAGCTCCCTCCGGCTCCCACCCTCCCATCGAGCCAGGATCGATTCGTTGTCCCGTCGCTGTGCTCGGTGACGTCCCATCCATGCCCCACGGTCAGTCTCTTACCAATCAGATCCTGCGCAAAATGGCATCGAAGCTCTTGGCTTTTGGCGATTAGCCGTTGGCAAGAGATCGAACTGAGCCGGTTGCCCATTCCCCAGGGCTCCCGTACTATTGGCCCCCATGACCCCCAGGCCCAGAGATTTCGGCGCCGGAGACCACATCGGCAAGTACGCCATCACAGAGCGCCTTGGCCGTGGCTCCATGGGC
>JAJRWW010000374.1 GCA_024276595.1 Myxococcota bacterium | reverse complement strand
TGGTGGAATCTGAGCAGAGCCTGCGGGGGGCTGCTATACTTTTGCTTGTCGAGGCCCATGAGCGACCACGAGAAAGAGAGCGCGCCGCGGATCCTGGTGGTGGAGGACGATCACTCCATCAGGCTGGGCCTGGAGGACACCTTGCGGGCCAAGGGCTACCAGGTGCGGGTGACGGATCGTGGCCAGGCTGGGCTCGACCTGGCTCTTGGAACCCGGCCAGACCTGGTGCTGCTGGACATCATGCTGCCGGACATGGAGGGCTTCGAGGTGTGCCGCCGTCTGAAGGAGCGCTTCCCCCACCAGGCGGTGATAATTCTGACCGCTCGCGGCGCCGAGCTGGACCGGGTGCGGGGGCTGGAGATCGGCGCAGACGACTACATAACCAAGCCCTTCAGCCTCATGGAGCTGCTGGCCCGGGTGAAGGCCGTGCTGCGACGAGTGCGCCCCGACGGCGGGCGCAGGTCGCCTCGGGCCGATCTGTTGACCCTTGGGGATGTCGAGGTGGACTTTCGTCGGCACGAGGTGCGAAGGGGAGATGTCCCCATCGCCATCTCCGACCGGGCCCTGCTGGTGCTGGAGGTGCTGGCCAGACACCGGGGTGAGGTGGTGTCCCGGGAGCAGCTCCTCCAGGAGGCCTGGGGATATGATCGGCACATCAACACAAGGACCGTGGACAACCACGTGGTGAAGATCCGGCAGGCCATCGAGGACGACCCGGAGCGCCCGCGGCATCTCCTCACCGTGTGGGGAGTGGGCTACAAGCTGGTGGAAGATGGGCTCTAAGATGGGAGCTGGCTGCGCGCCGGATCGGACCAGGACCAGAGGCATCATGGCGCCAACGGCGTGGCCGGGCCCTGCTCGGCGGGCCGCGCTGGGGTTGGGCCTGGTGGTGCTCGCCTGGTCGGCGCCCCGGTGCGAAGGAGGGCGCTCCACAGCTTCCGATGCCTCGTCCGCACGGCTCGAGGGTGCCCAAAGGCCCACGGACGCTTCGGCGGTCCGTGACGTGCGCAGGTCTGGCGCCAGCGGTGACAGGCTTCGATCCGAGGCGGAGCGAGCCTTTGCCCGAGCGCACCACCTGGACTCGGTGCTCGGGGACCTGGCTGCCGCACAGGCTCTCTATCGGCAGCTCACCCACGTGGGGAGGGATGACCTGCGGGTGAAGGCGCTGGCCTATCTGCGCCTGGCCGAGCTATGCCGGCTCCGGGGAGATCGGCGCCGCGCAATGAAGGATCTGGACTGGCTCATCAACAGGTCCGAGATGCACCCGGACCTGGCGCGACGGGCGGAGAGGCTGATGGTGCGACTTCTCCACCCCCAGGTGGGGAAGATGTCAGCGCTTACCCGTGGCCCTCCCGTGGGGTTCACCGCGCTGGCCGCGGTGCCAGCGTCGGTGGCAAGGCGGTTCCAGCGTGCTGAGCAGGCGCTGGTGCGCTATGTGCGGGTCAGGCTCTCGTTCCGGATGCACAACCTGGACGCCGTCAGGGAGCTGAAGCAGCTACGGCTCGCCGTCGCCCTGAAGGCCTATGAGGCCCTGGGTAGATCCAGCCTCCCCAACGTGAAGGCGGCGGCCCTTTTCCGCCTGGGAAGCCTCCACCAGGACTATGCTGAGGCGCTGGTGCGCGTTCGGGTGCCGGAGGAGTTTCTGCCGCGAGAGGCTGCCAAGCTGCGGGCCAGGCTGCACGTGGAGAGCGTCGCCCATTTCAGGCGAGCGCTGGCGCGATACAAGCAGGTGCGCCAGGTCTCGGATGTCTCCGCAGAGCGCTGGCGCCGCGCGGCCAGGCAGCTTCAGGAGCAGCTAGTGCGCCTGCTGCGCCGCAGGCTGGGGCCGGGAGGGATCCGATGATCGCCAGCTATTGCCCCCTTGTGCGCGCCCTTTTTCCGGCGCTGCTGCTGGCCCTCACCGCGGCGAGCGCTGGTTGCAGCAGAGAGTACCGCCAGCGCAGAGACATGGCCAGCAAGGACCCCGCCGTGCGCGCCGCAGCAGCGCGGAGGATCGCCCGGCAGCGGCCCAAGGCGGCGCTGCAGATGCTCTCCAGATTGCTGGAGGACAGGGCCCCCAGGGTGAGGATGGAGGCGGCGACGGGGTTGGGTCGGCTAGGGGACGCCAGGGCTGCGAGCCCCCTGGGGGCTGCGCTCAGGGACACGGATCCCAGGGTGCGCCTGGCCGCCGTACGAGGGCTGGCCAAGCTGGGCCGTGGGGCTGCCGCCGAGCACCTGCTCACTGCCCTGGAGGACAGCAATCGTCTCGTACGGCGGGCGGCGAGCTTCGCGCTGGCGGACCTGGGCGTGGACCAGGTTGCGCAGGCTCGCCGGGTGGCCTCCAGGCGCGTGTTCAGGTTCCGGAGGATGCTGACCAACAGGCTGCCCGCCCGTCGGGTGGAGGCGGCGAAGATGCTCGGCCGGGCGGGCCGGAAGGAGGTGGTCGCGTACCTGGAGCGCCTGGCGGGTGACCAGTACGTGCAGGTGGCCGAGGAGGCCACCAGGGCGCTGGGAGTGATTGGTGGAGCCAGGGCGGCATCCTTCCTGGAGAGGCTCTTGTCCTCGAGCCCGGAGGCTCGGAGGCTGGCTCGACCGGGCATCCTGGCGCTGCTGGCCGCCCGGGATCC
Source organism: Myxococcota bacterium (assembly GCA_024276595.1). Lineage (GTDB taxonomy): Bacteria > Myxococcota_A > Polyangia > HGW-17 > JAJRWW01 > JAJRWW01. Next base: position 4,173 of record JAJRWW010000374.1, on the reverse strand, counting down.
AGAGGCCACGGAGCTGGCGCGCCGCCTGCTCACCGATGGCGACAGAAGGCTGCGGGATGCTGCCCTGGAGCATCTCCTCGCTCAGAAGGAGCGGACACCGACCACGGGGTCGGATCTGCTCTGCGAGGCGTTGCGAAGGAGCCACGCCGAAGAGCTGGTGCGCTGGGGGGTGCGGCTTCGCCGCGCTGGTGTGCGCTGCCCTCCGCGCGCCAAGGACCTGGCCGCGGCGCGTCTGGCGGCGCTCACCGGAAAGGGGCCGCTCGCGCCGGAGATGGCGGCATGGGTGAGAAGGCAGCTCACGGCGACCACCTTCGGCCGCCAGGGGTTGGGCCTGGTCGCCATCGCCCTGGCTTCCCTGCGCGGCGGCCCGGCTCTTCGGGCCATCCTCGTGGCGCGCGTGCGGCGCACATACCAGGAGCTTCTCGTGGCCTCGGAGCGCTGGCTGGACGAGAACCAATGGAGGCGGCTGGATCGGCTGCCAACGGTCAAGGGCGTGCTCGCCTCCTCGTCGAAGCCAGAGGAGACTCGCGCTCTGGGATCCATCGCCACACCCAGGCGACAGAAGCTCGAGAGGTTGCTGGAGCGCTTCCCCCGGCGCTGGGACCCAGGAGAGGAGCTGATGCCCTCCCAGGTCGGACCCGCCTCGGTGGTGGAGCAGATCCGATGGCTTGCGGGCGTCTCATCGGCCATGGGGTGGCTGGCCAGGCTCGTTCGCCGGGCTCCTGTCCCCATTCGCGTCGCCGCCCTGGAGGTCCTCGGGAGGAGCAGGTGTGACCTGCCAGCCTGTCGAAGGGCGTGGAGGCTGGCCAGCGTGGATGGGAGAGCAGTGGTGCGGGCCGCAGCCGCTGCCGCCGCGGTGGGAGTGGTGGGGCTGGATCCCAAGGCTCTGCTGCTGCTTCTGGGAGATCCTGCGATCACGGTGCGCTCCGCGGCGGCGCTCTCCATCGCCCACCTGAAGGCGCCTGGCGCCTTCAGGGCGCTCCTGGAGCGATTTCGAAAGAGCAGGCAGGCCTACCTGGTGGAGGCCTTCGGAGCTCTGGGCGACCCGCGCGCAGAGCGAGTGCTCCTGGCGCTGCTCCGGGAGGAGCACTCGCCGCTGATGTCGGGGGAGCGGCTGGGGGTCATGGAGGCCATCGGTCGGCTGGCCACCAGGGCCTCGGTGGACAGGCTCTTGCTGGAGCTCTCCCACCCAGAGCCTGCGCTGCGCATGGCTGCCGCCAAGGTGCTGGGCCGGGTGGCCGATCGCCGGGCGCTGGGGAGGCTGGCGGTGTGCGCAGAGGACTTCTTTCGAGTGGTACGTCGGGCCTGCGCAGCCGCGAAGATCGCCATAGGGCGCAGGGAGGGGGCTCCGTAGCTGCGCCCGCGTTCTCTTGCGCTCGGCTAGGCCGGGCCCAGGCCCGTCCTGGAGGCTATCTGGTCGGCGCTGAGCCCCCCCTCGCGGACGATCTTCCAGCCCTTGTCGGACACGTCCACGACAGTGGACGAATCTCCTGGTGGGAGGTCGCCAGCGTCAATGATCAGGTCGGCCACGTTCCCGAAGGTCTTGCGCACCAGGGCCAGGGACTGGGCGCCAGCCCTCTCGGACCTGTTGGCGCTGCTCACCAGCAGGGGGCCGCCGAAAGAGCTCACAACGTGGGCGCAGACCTGGGTGTCGGGGACGCGCACGCCGATGCGACCGTTGGCCCGAGAGAGGGCCTTTCTCACCTTGCCCGGCAGGTTGTCGCCCGGCTCGAAGCGTATGGTGAGCGGGCCGGGCCAGAAGGCGGCCATGAGCCTTCGGGCCACATCCGGGACGTCCTTCACCAGACCATGGAGGGCGTCCTCGCGGTGGATGAACACCAGGGCAGGCCTTTTTTGGACCATTCTCTTGCCCTGCTGGAGCCTGGCGACGGCCTTGGGTGAGAGCACGTTGGCTCCCAGGCGGTAGCTGGATTCTCCGGGGAAAACCACGAGCCCGTCGGAGGCGAGCACCTCGGCGACCTCCCCGTAGCGCCCCGGGTTCTTTTCTAGCTCGGAAAGCTTGATGATCTTCATCTGACCTCGGACCAAAGGTGGCAAGCAAGAGGATATCTCCCAATGGGCGGTGCGGCAAGGACCGAGTTGCATACTGCTCGCTCCCAGCCTCTGTTGCTGCTATGCTTGACACATTATACTATCCGTTAGGTTGTACCTTCGAGGGAGCGAAATCCATGAAAGCAACTGTGATCGTCCTGCTGCTGGCCGGCTTGACCCTTGGCTCTCCCAAGGCTCATGCGCGAGCCAGCCAGGCAGAGCGCAAGGCGCTGGCCAGGAAGCTGTTTGAGAAGGGTGAGCTGCACTATCAGCAGGGGGACTTCAAGAGGGCCCTGGGCTTCTACCTCGAGGCCCAGAAGGCCTATCGGGCCCCTGCCTTCATCTTCAACATCGCCCAGTGCCACAGGCTCCTGGGGAACTACAGCAAGGCGCTGTTTTTCTATCGGCTGTTTTTGGCAGAGCAGCCAGCCGCCGCCAACAGAAGCGAGGTGAAGCGGCGCATCCGGCAGATGAAGAAGCGCCTGGCAGCCCTGGCCACCATCCAGCGCCAAAAAGGGCGACTCTCGGTCATTACCACGCCGCCGGGCGCGGAGGTGTTCGTCGACCGGGTCAAGGGCAAGCCCAACGCCTCCACCCCGGCCATCTTGTCGCTCGCCTCGGGACAGCACCTCGTGATGATCAAGAAGGCGGGCTACGTGACGGTGGTAAAGACCGTGGACGTCAAGGCTCGCAAGGTGGCTCTCGTTACCATCACCCTCAAGAGGTCGGTTGGCCTGGCCCGGCCTGTGGAGCGGCGCCCGGCCCGGCCTGTGGAGCGGCGCCCTGCCCGGCCTGTGGAGCGGCGCCCGGCCCGGCCTGTGGAGCGGCGCCCGGCCCGGCCTGTGGAGCGGCGCCCTGCCCGGCCTGTGGAGCGGCGCCCTGCCCGGCCTGTGGAGCGGCGCCCGGCCCGGCCTGTGGAGCGGCGCCTCACCCCGCCCCAGGGCGGCGATCCCACGGACGGTGGGGCGTCGAGGCCCTTTTACAAGCGCTGGTGGTTCTGGACCGGGGTTGGCGTGGCAGCCGCCACCTTCGCGGTTGCCGCCTACGCGGGATCGACTGCCCTGTCCATGCAGAGCGAGTGGGACGACAACAGGGGCAACGTGGAGAACCCCTCCGCCTTCAAGAGCCGCGCCAAGAACCTGGCGCTCGTGGCCGACGTCATGATGGGTGTGGGCGCTGCCGCAGCAATAGCTGTCACCGTTGGAGCGATCCTGGTTGCGGTGAAGCGCAAGAAGGAGCGCCCGGCCACCACGCGCGTCGTGCCGAGCTGTGGCGCCAAGGGCTGCGGGGTCTGGGTTGTCGGACGTTTTTAGCCCTGGAGATGGACCATGAAGACCAGTCATACACCACTGTTTGCTTTGATGATTTCTTTGGCGCTCGGACTTGCAGGCTGCTCGGCCATGGTCCAGCTCAAGGACTACGACGACCTCGACTGTGGCAACGGCCTGCCGGACCCGGGCGAGGAGTGCGACGATGGGGCAGCGAACTCCGACGTGGCCCCTGATGCCTGCCGAACCGACTGCAGGGCAGCGCGCTGTGGGGATGGCGTAAGGGATAGTGGCGAGCTGTGCGACTCGGGGCAGTCCAACGGCGAGCCCGGGCGCTGCAGCGCCGGCTGCGACGGCTACGTGGCCACCGACGGGTGTGGAGATGGCGAGCTGGATGCGGGGGAGGTGTGCGACGATGGCGCTGCGCTAAACGGCACCTACGGGCATTGCCTTGAGGACTGCTCGGGCCTGGGACGCCATTGCGGCGACGGCACGAGGGATCCGGAGGAGGAGTGTGATGGAGGTGACCTGGGGGGGAAGACCTGTGTCACTCTCGGCTGGACAGACGGGGCTCTCGATTGCTCCCAAAGCTGCACCTTCATGACCACGGGTTGCTTCGACCCTGCGGAGTGTACCCCCCAGACCACGCTCTCCTGCGGCTCCCAGGTCAGCGGCACCACCATTGCCGGAGGCGGCTCAAAGGACGGTCTGCTGGGCTACTGCGATTCCATGAGCTCCGGATACACCGGGCGGGAGATGGTCTACGCTTTTTCTTCTGGCAATCCAGCGCAGAGAGTGGCGGTGACCTTGACCGGCCTGCAGGATGATCTGGACCTGTTCATCGTGGGACCAG
>JAJRWW010000373.1 GCA_024276595.1 Myxococcota bacterium | reverse complement strand
GCCTGGTCACGTGCTGGCGGGAGAGCTTCAGCGCCCTGGCACGGCGGCGGGTGCGGTTCTTGATGAGCCTGGACCAGAGGCGGTGCATGTGCCGCTTGAGGCGCTTTTTGCCGCATACCCTGCGGATGCGGGCGTCTCCGCTGTTTCGGATGCCTTGGATGCGCGCCCGGTAGAAGTAGGGCAGCCTCCGGATGCGCCGGCCATAGGGAGCCCAGACGCGGTCGGAGCATTTGCCGTAGCGCTTTAGCGCTCGCCGGTATGCCCTGAGGATGCCCTGGTCCTCCTTGGCCTTGGAGGATCTGCTCGGCCCGAACTTGCAGTGGGGCATGCGGGGCCGGGCCGGGAGCCAGATGGCGCCGCTCGGCTGAGGGGAGAGATCCTGGGTGCGCACCCTGTAGATGAGCCCGTCTGCGGTGAGGATCCAGTTGGAAGCCACGAGCAACACGGGCTCGTTCTTCCTGGGGTACTTTTTCGGAGGCTTGGGACCAGCGTTCTTTGGCCAGGTGTCGCCCCGTGTGCTCAGGCCTATCTTGAGGATGGGGTGGGCGAGAGACTCGTCCATGTCGTACTTGGGGAACACGAACAGGCTCTTGGGGGCGGATCGGTAGATCGCTGCGCACAGCTCGTCGTTTCGGGGGAGCTGGTTCACGTCGAGCTGGGGATAGTGGAAGTAGAGTGCCCGGGCGGCCAGGGGCCGTCGGTCGAGAGGCAGCAGGGACTGAGCGAGCGGGTTCATGCTCGCCTTGGCAGAGCCCACCAGCAGGTTTACCCAGGTTGAGGACACCTTGCGCCGCGTGAGGATGCGTACGCCGTAAAGCCCTGCCTCCAGTCGTCGAAGGCGCATGTCCCTGCTGCGCTTGTAGCGGCGCTTGAGGCGTCGCCCGTCCGGGGTCATGGGGCCCACCAGGTCGATGTGAACACTGTCCATGCTGACCGCCTTTATGCGCAGGCCGCTCAGCGGGCGGGTGAGCCGAATCAGCACGTCGGGAGCGCCTCTATGGTAGTAGAAAGAACCGAAGATCCTCTTTCGGACACCTGAGGTGGCCGTCTGGAAGCGCAGCACCTTGGTCTCGGTGGGGAGGCTGTCAAAGACCAGCTTTCGCTTGGTGGTCCAGCCAAGCTGGACGGGTCGGTTCAGGTCCTCGATGTGGATGGCGTAGCGCAGGGGACGCCGTTGGCTGCGTCCGCCCAAATACAGCCGGATCCTGCCCGCTGGCAGGGAGACAGTGATCTTGGGAGCCCGACCAATGTAGTGCGAGTACTTGCAGAAGTACTTGCCGCCCGGGAGCATCGCCACCAGGGTGTCTGCTCCCGCCGCGGTGATCCGGACCCGACGCAGGGGATGGGTCACCTTCAGGACGGCCACCGGCCTGGGGCTGACATACGACGCCTGACCGCAGTTGCGGATGCCCAGGTCCCGAAAGCGGGCTGAGGTGAGGACCTGTCCTTGCGGGAGCCGCATGGGGTTTGCGCTGCTCTTGCCGAGGGTAGTGACGGCCGCCGGTGAGCTCGCCCGCCCTTGCGGGTCAGGGCGGCCCGGCCTGCTCGCCGCGTTCGAGCTGCTCGGCGCGCCGTGCCCACGGGAAGGGCTCCGCCCGTTCGGCGGGGGAGCGGCCGCCGGGCCGGGGGTTCCAGTCCTGTGGGAGATCAACCCAGGAAAGCCGATGCAGCCCCCCAGCCCAACAGAGAGGGAAGCTGTCAGTGCCAGGGCTCGCCAGGCCCGAGCTCGAGTGGAGAGTCGCCGCCCTGGCAGGTGGCTGGCGAAGCTGTCGTGGAAATGAAGTGCCATTGCTCTTTCTCCTGTGTGTCGTTCCAATTCGTCCCCAGCACCGAGGCCAGGCCGGTGTGGAGCCCTTTCCCTTAGGGGGAGGCACGAGCAGGCAGTCGGTAGCGTGCTATTTTGGCGGGGTCGGTCCGCGGGGGATTCATGCCCCCCGGGGCGCTCAGCGGCTGTGTTTTCTCCCAAGGGCGTGGTAGTCTCTGGCCCCATTGGACGCGACGGCCTGAGCCAGGGCCGCTCAATGGAGATCTCCCATGACAAAGAAGACAAAGATCCTGATCGCGGCTGCTGGTGGTCTGGGCGCGGTCCTCGCGCTCCCGGTGATGAACCTGCTGTTTGGCCCGGACAACTCCGGGCTCCTGCCTCCCAGAAGCGACGGTGTGCCAGAGTGGAAGGCGGCGGCTGCGGTGCTGGGAAAAAAATGTGTCCACTGCCACGCGCTGAAGGCGAAGCGGCCCTTCTACGCGTCCCTTCCAGTTGCCAGGGGCATGGTGAACGAGGACACAAAGGCCGCCCTGGCCATCTTCAACGCCCCACAGGAGCTGTATCGCAAGGGGAAGGGGATGGCACCCGTCTCCGAGGCCGCCCTGGCCAAGCTGGAGCACGCCATCGCCGAGAGCAGCATGCCGCCCACACGCTATGTGATGCTGCACTGGAACCACCGGCTGTCCTCGGCGGACAGGGCGGCCCTCAAGAGGTTCATCCGCGCGGCCCGGGCCAAGTACTTTGCCACGCCCGGGACGGCCAAGGCCCACGCCTTGGGCCCGCTTCAGCCGCTTCCGGAGAAGCTCTCCCTCAACGCGGCCAAGGTGGCTCTGGGCCAGCAGCTCTTTGTGGACAAGCGTCTCTCCGGGGACGGTTCCGTGAGCTGCGAGACCTGTCACGGCCTGGACAAGGGGGGCACCGACCGGCTCCGGGTCTCCAAGGGAATACGGGGCCAGATGGGGCCCATCAACTCACCCACGGTCTACAACTCTGCCTACCAGATTGCGCAGTTTTGGGACGGCCGGGCCGCAACCCTGGAGGAGCAGGCCGCCGGTCCCGTGGAGAACCCCCTGGAGATGGGAGCCAAGTGGAAGAACGTGGTGGAGCGCCTTCGCAAGGACGAGGCCCTTCTGGCGGCCATGAAGAAGGTCTACCCCGATGGAATCACGGCGAAGAACGTGCAGAACGCCATCGCTGAGTTTGAGCGCTCCCTGGTGACCCCATCGCGCTTAGATCGCTACCTGAGGGGCGATGCCAAGGCCCTCAGCGCCAAGGAGCGCGCCGGTCTCGAGGCGTTTGTGAAGCGGGGATGCGCCATGTGTCACGTGGGCAAGGGGCTCGGCGGGCAGTCCTATGAGAAGATGGGGCTGTATGAAAGCTACTTCTCCGGGCGCAAGATCACCGACGCCGACCTGGGACGCTACAACGTCACCAAGCGCGCCCGGGATCGTCACCGATTCAAGGTTCCTATCCTGCGCAATGTGGCCATTACGCCGCCCTACTTCCACGACGGGTCCACCTCAGACCTGGCCAAGGCGGTCTCCATCATGGCCTCACATCAGGTCCACGGGGGCGTGCCGGCGGGCGACAGGGAGGCCATTGTGGTCTTCCTCAAGAGCCTGACCGGCATGTACAGGGGAAAGCTGCTGAGGTAGCCCCGGACGGTGAGGCTGGGGGTCGCCGCTGCTGTGCGGGGCCCCCGAAGGTGCTCCCTCGGCGAGCGGTAGCATGAGCACCTCAAGGCGTTTGTCCAGAGCCCCTTCACGCGCTACACTGCGCCTTTCCATTCAGGTCGCCTCCTGTGGCGGCTACCCGGAGGAGCCATGCTGCGTTCGATGGTTTTCGCGACCGTTCTCCTGGCGGTGGTGGTGCCCTCAGACAGGGCGTCTGCCCAGGCGATGCCCCCTGGGCAGAAGGTGGCCTGCAAGTGGGGAGAGCCCCAGAGGCTGGATGCCATCCCTGGCTGCGGGGTGCCCCGGCGCCTCAGGGTCACTCCTCCCCCCGGGGTGGAGAGGCTCATGTTCGCCCGGGAGGACAACCCGACCCTCAAGCGCTACATGTACCGATCGAGGGCCATCGGCGCGCCGGTCAAGACGTTCAAGCGCATGGTGAACGTCTCCCGGACGGACGTGGTGCTCTGTCCCGCCGACTTTCAGAAGGCGCGCATCCTGGCCTTCAGGGTGCTGCGGGGGCGGGCCATCACCGCTCGGCCCACCTGCGAGGTGGGGCCGCCGGGGCCAGCGTCCGCTGCCGCCCATGGCATGCGTCCGCCTCCCATGCAGGGTGCATCTCCGGCCATGTCTGGCGGCGCGAGCCCGGCCATGGCGGCCCCTGGCCCATCGGCCTCCGGGGGCAGCGTTACCGAGGCGATCGAGAGAGACAACCCGGTGCGCCAGCGTGACCTGGTGAAGCTGCGCCGGGCCATCAAGATGGACAGCCTGGCCCGGCTGCTGGGCCTGCTGGGCCTGCTGCTGGGCCTGGGCGCCGTGGTGGGGGTCGTTCTCCTGGCGCTCTCGGTGCGGCGGCGTCTGCGGAGGATCGAGACGCGCGCCTCCAGGTGAGAATCGCTGGCCATGGCCGTGGGCTCTTCCAAGACCGTTCATATCATCTCCCTGGGCTGTGCCAAGAACAGGGTCGACTCCGAGGTGCAGCTTGGCCTGCTCCGCCGCGCCGGCTACGTGCACGTCGCAGATCCCACAGATGCGGAGGTGGTGGTGGTCAACACCTGCGGCTTCATCGAGGCGGCTCGCGCCGAGTCCCTGGACACGGTGCTGGAGGCGGCGGATCTCAAGGTCACCGGGCGCTGCAAGACCCTGGTCGTGTCCGGGTGCATGGTGCAGCGGTACGGCTCCGAGCTGTCGCAGGAGCTGTCGGAGGCGGACAAGCTCATCGGGACGTCGAATATCCAGGATCTTCCCCGGTTGCTCGCGAGCGATCAGCGGCTCATGCTCGAGGAGGGCCGCTCGTTTCTCTACGACCACACCTACGAGCGCAGCCCGTCGCTGGGCTCGCACACGGCCTACGTCAAGGTCTCCGAGGGGTGTGACCGCACCTGCGCCTTCTGCGCGGTGCCCGGTATTCGGGGGCGTCAGCGCAGCCGTGCGCCAGAGGACCTGGTGGTTGAGGTGAGGCGACTGGTGGCGAATGGGGTTCGCGAGGTGAGCCTGGTGGCCCAGGATCTCACCGCCTACGGCAGGGACCTGACGCCGCCCCGGCGCCTGTGGCAGCTCTTGCGGGAGCTACGGAAGGTGCCCGGGATCACGTGGATCCGCCTCCTGTACGCCTATCCCACGCGGGTGGATGACCACCTCATCCGGCTCCTGGCAGAGGGGTTGCCCCTGGTGCCCTACCTGGACGTGCCGGTGCAGCACGTGGACGACGGCGTCCTGCGGCTCATGAGGCGGGGCTACGACGGCGCCCTTGTCAGGGGGCTTTTCGACCGCCTGCGAGAGGCGGTGCCCGGCGTCTTCCTTCGCACCACCCTGCTGGTGGGCCATCCGGGCGAGGATGACACCGCCTTTGGTCGCCTGGAGCGTTTCGTGGCCGAGGCGCGGCCGGATCACCTGGGTGTGTTCGCCTACTCGCCCGAGGAGTCCACCCCTGCCTATAGCCTCCATGCGCCCCCCGCTACCGTGGCACGGCGGCGGCGGCAGCGGATCCTCGAGCAGCAGCAGGCCATCTCGGCTGGGCGGCTGCGTGGGATGCAGGGGAGGGAGCTGTCGGTGATGGTGGATGGGCTCTCTCCGGAGACCGACCTGCTTGCTGCCGGTCGACACGCGGGTCAGGCGCCAGAGGTGGACGGGCTGGTTCACCTGGCGGACCTGGACCGGGTCGACCCGGGCCGGGTGGTGCGAGCAGTGGTGGAGCAGACCTCCCAGTACGATCTGCTGGCGCGGGTGGTGCCTGGGAGCTGATCTAGGGCGAGGCGGTGTGGGCTGCCCGTGCGCGTGCCCGGGGCTGGCCAGGAGCCCTCTGGTGGCTTCACTTCTGCGCGAAGGTGAGGTCCACGGTCTCGGTGATTCTGCGGGTCTTGTCGTTGGCGCGGAGCCCATACTCTCCCTTGAGGGATACCCGGGCGGAGGTGACCAGGCCCGAGACGGGATCCAGCTCGTAGCGTCCGGTCGCCTTGCCCTCTCCCTGGTGGTGCGTGGCGTGGCTCAAGGCGCGGGTGCGGCTGCGCAGTCGGTACGTGAGGTTTGCGTCGACAACTGGCCGCCCGGCGGCTGTCCTGCTCCTCAGGCTGTAGCTCCCCTTGAGCAGCACCTCCACCGAGCTGTGGACCCCGGGCTGGCTCACCAGGGAGTCGGCCGCCTGACTCCTGGACCAGCGCAGCCTGGTGGCGGACTCCCAGCGAGCGCCCACTCCCACGGGCTTGTGCGGCAGCCTGGGCAGCAGCAGGGGCATGGCCAGGCTCAGGTTGATCGGCGAAGGGACCTTGTCGCCGTCCTGCAGGTCGGCCAGGCCCCCGCGCGGGCCCAGCGCGCCCTGGAGCAGCACGTATGCCGGACCCAGCTCCGGGATGCCCCCCGGAGGGGGCGGGGTCATCCGCTCGACGGAGATGAGCCGTAACATGAAGCGCCCGCCCCCCTCGGGCCTGGTGCTCACCCGAAGGGCCACCCCCAGCCTCATCCTGGCCCGCACCCCCAGCTCGAGGCAGCGGCGGTGGGCAGAGAGCTGGTAGACCGTATCCTCCCCTGCCACCGGGCGGTAGCGCAGATCCGTGCGAGGGGCTGCCCCGGTGGCCACGAGGCTCTCCATGGGGCGAAAGCGCGAGAAGTCGTCTGCCCTGCTCTTGGAGCAGTCGAGGGCCAGGAAGGGGAGCAGCAGGGCGATGAGCAGCCAGATGCGGTGAGGGGCGGTGCCGGTGAAGGGCCAGCGCGGTGGAGCACTGGTGCGTTGGTTTGTGTCGACTTGCATTGTGCGGTGGAGCCTCCAGCGGGCCTTTTACCACGGTGGGGGCGGGCGGGCAACGTCAGTAGAAGAGGGGGCAGGAGCGAAAGGGTGGCTCGTCACCGAGCATGAGCTCGGTGTGTGCTCTCAGGCGGTCACCCCTGGTCTACGGGTCACCCTGGCGCGGCCGCTGGGGGGATTGCTGGGGGCGGAAGATGGCCCCCTGGGCGGCTGGGCGGTGATGGGCGCGTGGGGGGCGATGGAGGCGAAGGCCATGGCCTCGGCCGCAGCTTTATCGCCCTGGTGGAGGTCCTGGTCACCTGCTTGAGGGTGTGCGTCCGGTGCCGCTCCCGGAGGCTCAGCTCCAGGGAGACCTCTCCCCTGGCAGAGGTCACCTTCCCATGCTCCAGGTCCAGCTTCAGCTCCCCTGTGCCTCTGCCCGCTCCGGTCACCCGGCTGGTGGCAGATGACGATCCCTGGGGTGAGGCAGCGCCGAGGGTGAGAGAGATGGTGCTGCTGATGAGGGCGTAGCGACGAGAGCGGCCCTTGCGGATCAGGTGCAGGGAGTAGCGAGTGCGAGCTCCCAGGTGCACTGGGATCCGGATCTTGGGCAGCACAAGCCGCAGGGGCTCATAGCGCTCCCAGGTGGCGCCCTCTCCCAGCGCGTCCCTGGGGAGGGGTGCGGTGAGGGTGGGCAAGAGCTGCCCCGAGAGGGAGGCGGCCAGGCCGGACGCGGCGGGAGGAGCCTTCTCCCTGGCTCGTCCCAGGGCGTCCACCCAGACATCGAGGCGCATGGCCATGAGCCGGCGCACCACGTCCTCCCGGATGGAGGAGGGACGCACCAGGCGCACCCTGCGCACGAGGACCTCCACGTCTGCCCAGCCGGAGAGCACTCTCTTGACCATTCGCTCCCAGTCCAGCAGGGCCGTCAGGGATAATGTGCGACCTGCCGCCACGTGCTGCACGCTCACCCGGGTGCGGAAGCCGGAGCGCTGCCCTGGCGTGAGCCGGTAGCGCAGCCGCACCCGAGGCTCGCGGCCAGCGGACGTGAGCCGGAGCTCACCCCTGGGGTGCAGGCGCTGCTGTGAGAGGTCCCTGGGCGCCGGGGCTGAGTTTCCGCCAGGTCTCCGGGGGTCCTTTCCGCAGCTCCCCAGGAGGATCAGGAGCAGCGAGATCCAGGCCAGGTGTCGCCACTGGGGGGAGGGGATCCTCGATCCCGAGCGCCTCCGCCGAGCCGAGCGGTCGCCTGGGTGGTCCATCACAGAGCCTTGCCGAAGCAGTCCTTGAGCCTCTTGCAGTCGTCTATGTCACCACATTTTTTCATGGCTCGGAGGATGTCGGCGTGGTTCTCCGAGTCGGGGTTGGTGCAGTCGTGGATGCACTGCTTGATGTCCTTTTCCTTGCGCTCGGCGAAGTTGGCGAGGAGTGGCTTGAAGCAAGGAACCATTCTCTTGCAGAAGCGATCACACTCGTTGGCAGTGAGCTTCGGAGCTTTCTTCTTGCAGCCAGCGCCCATGGCCGGAACCAGGATGAATGCCGTGGCGAGCAGCCCGGCGAAGAGTTTGCTCGAGGATGTCATGATGGCTCCTGGCGCTGGGTCGATGTTACGAGCTGGTGCCGCTCGGGTCCACGTGTTGGGCCACGCGCTCGCCCACATCGGTGGCGAAGTGACCGTAGGCTTCGAGCAGCTTTTCCGCAAGGCCAGGGAAGGCGTACCCCTTGCCGCGGAAGCCGTCGAGGACCTCCCCCACCGCTCGGGAGATCTGGTCCATGAGGGTCTGCACCACCACGGCCACCACGCCCTCTGATCGGAGCTTGCCGGCCGTGACCATTCCAGTGGCGTTTCGAGCAGAGCCCAGCACCTGGTCGGTGAAGGAGGCGGCCTTGAGGGTGCGTACCAGGTGCTCGGAGAGCTGGGCGCGGACCGAGCTGGCCAGGTGGGCGACGAGGCGGTCGGAGTCTCCCCCGACCCTCAGGCGGATGAGGGTGAGCAGGCCCAGCAGGTCCAGGCTCTTGAGCTGAGTGGGGTTGACCGCTGCCACCAGCAGGGTGGAGCTGGTGACGTCCCTGTGCAGGGCAGCGCGTCCCCTGTTCTCGTCCTGGGACCAGGAGTCGCGGATATGCTCGGCGAGCTGAGTGGAGCGCTTGAGCATGCGGGCGAGGTTGCGGTCCTCTGGCTCGCTGGCCAGGTACTCCGTCACCAGGCTCGCTATCTGATTGGCGGTGGGGGTGGCCTCCGACACGTCGAAGAGGCCGCCGGTCACCTCCCGCCGCATGGCCGTGACCGCGCCTCGAAGCAGGTCCTCCAGTCGGCCGGGCTCCAGGCGCTGAGATGCCTCCCCATGTGCGCCCTGGATCATATCTGGCTCTGGCTCTGGCTCCGGCTCTGGCTCTGGCTCCGGCTCCGGCTCCGGCTCTGGCTCCGGCTCCGGCTCTGGCTCCGGCTCCGGCTCCGGCTCCGGCTCCGGCTCCGGCTCTGGCTCTGGCTCTGGCTCTGGCTCCGGCTCTGGCTCCGGCTCTGGCTCTGGCTCTGGCTCGTCGACTTGGCGCAGTGGCTCGGCCTCGGTCGCCGTGGCGGTCGGTCCGGGGAGTGGCACCTCGATCGTCTCCGGGAGGTGGCCGTCCGGGTCGGTCACCGGGCCGAAGTCGTCGTACCCAAAGGGCTTGCGCAGGGGCTTGTCGGATTCTGAGGTCAGCCGTTGGCCAGCCGCCGAGCCCTGCTGGCCATCATCTGTCGCCCTCTCGTCCCCAGGGTCCCAGGCAGCGATGAGCTCCTCTCCAATGGCCG
>JAJRWW010000372.1 GCA_024276595.1 Myxococcota bacterium | reverse complement strand
GCTCGGTGGAGGTTGTGGCACGCTTCCAGGGAAGCACGCACGTGGTCAGACACCTTGACGACCCCGGCGCCGGCAAGCCTCGCGCCGGTAGCCTCCTGGTCCTGGGGCTCGGCCTGTGCCTCGTCGTGGGCGGTGTGGTGGCCTTTGGCAGCCAGGTCTACTCGGTCAAGCGCCAGGAGGCCCACCAGGCCAGGGCCAAGGCCTTCATCCAGGAGCGGGGCCTGCCCGCCAAGTTCGTGCCCAGGATCCAAACCAACCGCACCGCCGAGGTGCTGGGGGCATCCTGTCTTGCTCTCGGCCTGTTCGGTCTGCTCCTGGGGGGGCTGCGCACCCGAGACGATCTACGCAAGCCGACATTTACGGTGGGAGAGCACCCGCGCTGCACCTACAACACCCCCACCGACTCCCTGCCCGTTGGGCAGCCCGAGTTTCCCCTCGTCCGCGCGGAGGAGGGGGCCTTCCTGCTGGCCTTCACTCCGAAGATGGATGGCGTGGCGAGCCTGCCCGACGGGCGAACCGTCACCCTCAAAGACCTCGCCCACGTGGGACTGGCGCGTCCATCTCCAACACTGGAAGGCGCCTACGACCTCCCGCTGAGCGATGGAATCGAAGCCCGGCTCAGCTTTGGCGCCAGCAGCTTCACCATCTCCACCGTGGCCACCGGGGAGGCCATCGCAGGCCCGGGCGTCCCACGCGTTGTGGCGCAAATGGCCTCACGACCGATCTCCCTTGCGACCATGGGATCCGGCGCCGTGGCGGGCCTGTTCATGCTGCTGTTCTCCTTTCGGCCCGCAGAAGCTGGCGCCTTCGATGCCGACAGCGTGGAGAGCGGCCGGATCTCCAAGATGCTGCGCAGCGAGCTCCAGAGCGCACGCAAAGAGGAGAATACCAGGCCAAAGACGCCACCGCGACCCAGGCCCACGACCACCCCCAGCTCCGCCGACAAGGGCAGAAGCGGCAAGAGAGATGATCGCATGACCGGCCGCAGGGGCGCCGGACCATCGAGCCCCACAGCCGGAGCCAGCAGGCCGAGCCCTGCCAGGAGCTCGGGCATCGGCATGGTTGGGGTGCTCCAGTCCGCCACCCGGAAGCTGGGCAGCATGTTCTCTCGCAACGCCATCACCTCGGACGCCGAGGATGCCCTGGGCGCCCTGGTGGGGATCTCCGTGGGGGACAACTCCGGCATTGACGGCCTGGGGCTCAACAACGGCGGGCGCGGCGGCATGGCTGGCGGCGCCGGCGTGGTGGGCCCAGGGGGCTGGAGCACCTGCAAGGGCGGGCTCTGCGGGGGCAGCGGCTGGGACGGCCCGGGCGGCTCCATCGGGCTCCCAACGGGCGGCAGGCGCGTGGGCGCCTACCGCCCCAAGGGGCCGGTTGTGTACGACACCGGCGCCACCGTGAGTGGCTGCATCGACAAGCGCTCCATCAAGCGGATCATCCGCAGGCATCTCAGCCAGGTGAAGTACTGCTACGTGACCTTCGGGCTCTCCTCCAACCCCAACCTCCGTGGCTCGTACAAAGTTGCGTTCACCATCAACACCCGGGGCCGGGTTAATCGGGTCTACTCCATCGGCGGCACCCTCGCCCACCCCCGCACCGAGGCGTGCATCCGCTCCATGATCAGGACCTGGCGCTTCCCCAAGATATCCGGCCGCATTCCCACGGTCATATACCCCTTCCACTTCAGGCCCTCCGGACGCTAACACGTAACGGCCCCACTTGACCGCGCCGCGACAGGTGGCCTATGCTGCCTTCAACATTCATCCGGCGGGAGATCTTTTATGTGCAGTGAGACTGGATTTGCAAAGCTATGTGTCCTGGTGGCGTGCGCTGGCATGATGCTGGGCTGCTCGGATGATGATGTCGCCGGGAACAACAACGCCGAGCCAGACGCGGGAGTGCAGCAGGACGCCTATGTGGGGGAGTGTCAGGATGACCCTGTGCCGGTCTTTGGTGGGGACCACCAGTCCCTGGTCAACTCCCTGCTCTTCGCCTCGGGCTCCGAGGGCTTCGACCTCAACGGCGATGGCATCGTGGACAACTCCATGGCGGCCCTGGGCGCGCTGGCCAACAGCGAGCTCGGGGGCAGCTTCGACGAGGGGGACATCATCATCCCCTTCGAGCTGTTCGGGCTGGACGACCCCACAAACGACGACTGCCTGAACATGGCCGTCTACTTCGGCCTCTGGCCGCCGGACCAGGACTTCGATGGAGAGCCCTCCGGGGCCCTGGTGCGAAGGGGCGGCAACGACTGCAACGACTACGACCCGGACATCCTGCCCGCCGCCGCCGAGGTGGCCTCTGACCGCGTGGACAACAACTGCGACGGCTGGGCCGACGAGACCCTGGACGCATCCTCCCAGGTGGTACCCCCAACGGACGCCACGGACAACGACGGAGACGGTTACTCCCTAGCGGACGGCGACTGCGACGACCGCTCCCCGGGGGACTGGCCGGACGCTCCCGACTGGTGGGACCCCGCGACCATCAACCCCGGCCAGCCGGAGGTCTGCGGCGACGGCCTGGACAACAACTGTGATGGCGTGGCCGACGAGGGCTGCGACCCCTACTCCAGCGCCGACGGCGCCGACGAGCGAGTCATGCTGGACGCCAACTCCCTCACCGCCGACGACGCAGAGGCGAGCATCGTCTTCCGCTCCGCGCGGATCGAGAACGGTCACCTGCTCGCTGGCCCATCCCTCTTCTCCTTTGCCCTGGACACTGGAGGCAGCCCAGTGGACCTGCGCATCACGCGCGCCATGTTCGAGGCGGACGTGGTTGACTCCACCTTTGGTGTGTACCTGGAAAACGGCGTCCTGGGGGGCATCCTCAGCGGGTACGACCTGGACCGGGCCCCCAACATCGCATCCGAGATCTTCGGCGAGGAGGACAACACCCTGCTGGACGCCCTCATCGGCCCGGGTGGGATCCTCCTGGGGCTGCCCACGGTCGGCCTCTGCCGCGAGCGCGGCGGCGACGACGCCCCCATGGAGCCGATCACCTTCTGCGACGAGAACGTGGACTGCGGCGACACGGAGACCTACCGCTGCGACAAGGAGGTCCGCGCCGCGGACATCGACGTGGACGGCGACGGCATCGAGCTGTGGCTGGACCTGAACATGGACGGTGACGACAACGTCTTCCGCATAGACACCTGCGTGGACGGTGACGGCACCATCTACCGAGATGAGCTGGACACGGACGGAACCGTGCTGGTCCACTGCACCGAGGCCACTGATGATGACGGGAACCTCCTCTTCGTCGATGGCTTCTCCATTGCGATCCTGCTCTCCACCACGCCGGTCACCCTCCACGGGATCGTCCCCCGGCAATGAACCAGGAGCCGCGAGCCGGCTGCACTCGAAGGAGCTCACCATGTCAGACGATCTCAAGGCCCGATTCGAAACCGCTGTGGAGGAGGTCCAAAAGCTCCCGGCCAAGCCGGACAACGACACCCTCCTGGAGCTTTACTCACTGTTCAAACAGGCCACCAAGGGGGACGCATCCGGCAAGCGACCTGGCATGCTGGACTTCGTGGCCCGCGCCAAGTTCGACGCCTGGGCCAAGCTCGAGGGCCGCACAGCAGAGCAGGCCATGCAGGAGTACGTGGACCTGGTGGAGCGCCTAAAGCAGGGGTAAGGGGCAAAGCAGCCAGGCTGGCGTGGCAGCCCTTGCCGCCACTCGGAGACCACAGCTCGGAGGCTACAGCTCGAAGCTCTTCTCCGCCAGCCGGGCGACGTGCCTGCCAATGGCGATGGAGGCGGTGGCCGCTGGCGAGGGAGCGTTGAGCACGTGCACCATGCGCTCGGCCTCCACTATTCGGAAGTCGTCAGACAGAGCCCCGCTGGGCTCCAGCGCCTGAGCCCGCACCCCGGCGCCACCCCTGCGCACGTCTGACATCTTCAGCTCGGGCATGAGCTTGCGGAGGGCCTTCACGAAGGCTCGCTTGGAAAGCGAGCGCCAGGTCTCTCCAAGGCCACTCCGCCAGTAGCGAAACGCCATCTTCCAAAAGCCGCCATAGAAGCAGTAGGAGAGCACGTCCCGCAGGGAGAGGCTGAGCCAGCGATATCCCTCTCGCTTGAGGGCCAGCACAGCGTTGGGGCCCGCCTCCACCCCCCCAGCAATCATGCGGGTAAAGTGCACCCCCAAAAAGGGCATGGAAGGATCGGGGACCGGGTACACCAGGTTCTTCACCAGGCTCCACCGGTCGGGCACTATCTCGTAGTACTCTCCCCTGAAGGGGACGATGCGCAGCCCCGGGTCCACCCCGGAAAGCCGCGCGATCCGATCAGACTGGAGCCCCCCACAGTTTATCATGTTCTTTGCGCGGACCTCACCGCTGGTGGTCTGAAGGACCAGCCCGCCTCTCTCCCTGCGCACGCCCCGCAGACGCGCGCCAAGTCTCACCTCCCCTCCCCGCTCCCGCACCAGCTCCGCGAACCTCCTGGTCACTGCCAGGTAGTCCACTATGCCCGTCTCGGGCACGTACAGGCCATCCAGGCCGGTGATGTGCGGCTCCCGCTCCCGGATCTCCTCGGGGCCGATGCGCCGCATGCCTCGCAGGCCGTTTGCCTCCCCTCGCCTCTGCAGCTCATCGAGGGCCGGGATCTCCCTGTCCGACGTGGCCACGACGATCTTGCCGCAGCGGTCGTGGGGGATCTCTTGCTCCTGGCAGAACTGATACAGGGCCTCACGCCCCTCGGCGCAGTTTCGGGCCTTGAGGGAGCCCGGCTTGTAGTATAGGCCCGAGTGAATCACGCCGCTGTTGTGCCCGGTCTGGTGAGCGGCCAGCTCCTGCTCCGCCTCGACGATGGTCACGCTGCGTCCGGCTCGCTCGGTGAGGGCCATGGCCACGGCGCTCCCGACGATGCCGCCGCCCACCACCGCCACATCCACCTGGTCAGCCATGGGCGCCCCCCTTCTCCGAGGTGGCGGCAGACCTGGAGCGCTCGGCCACGCTGGGCGGAGGCTCCAGACCGATCTCCTTGGCTATGCGGCGCAGGGTCTGGTAGACGACATCTGACAGCGGGATGCCGTGGCGTGTGTGAAGGCGCGCCCGCTCCTGCTCCTTCTCTCCGGGCAGGAAGATGCGCTCCTGATCCACTGCCGTCGGGTTTCTTCTCACCATCTCGGCGAAGTCCTGGGCGCGCGCCTCGAACAGGGCCAGGGGCATGAACCTCTCCAGGTCGAGCGCCATGAAGAAATGCCCTACCCTGGGCGCCGCGATCTCTCCCTCGGGCACCTCGGCCTTGAGGTTGTGCACGTCCTCCCCAAAGGCGGAGCCAGACAGGACCCCACACAGAAGATCCACCATGATCGCCAGGCAGAACCCCTTGTGCCCCCCGAACTCCTCTCCCCTGCCCCCAAGGGGCAGGATCCCTCCCCCAACCCTGTCGAGGAGGTTTCTGAGCACCTGCCCGGGGTTCTGACAATCGAAGCCCTTCTCGTCCACGGTCCAGCCCACCGGCATCTGCTTGCGGTTTCTGTCGTACACCTCCAGCTTCCCCCGGGGGACCACGCTGGTGGCAAAGTCTATGAGGATGGGAGAGCCGGAAGCGGTGGGCACCCCCAGGGCGATCGGGTTGGTACCCAGCAGCGCCCTGGACCCGTGGGTGGGAATCACGAGGGGGGCAGCGTTGGTCATGCTCACGCCCAGCATTCCCTGGTCCAGGGCCTTCTGCACCCAATGTCCTGCTATGCCGTAGTGGTTCGAGCTCCTCACCGTCACCAGCCCGACGCCGTTGACCCTGGCCTTGTCGATGGCCAGGGTCATGGCCAGATCCGCGGCCACCTGGCCCACCCCGTTCCTGGCGTCCACAACCCCGATGGCCGGGGCGGGCTCCAGCACCTCCATCTCCACCCCCGGGCGAATATAGCCGGCCTTGATGCCGGAGATGTACCGTCCCAGGCTGGCTACCCCGTGGCTGGCTATCCCGCGCAGATCCGCGGCCACGAGGTTCTCGGCCACGATCCGCGCGTCGCCAGTGGTCAGGCCGCAATGCTCGAAAACCGCCACCACGAAGTCTTGCAGATCCTGCCGAAAGACCTTGTCGGCCATACCGCACCTGCCGCACTCGGCGCAGAGCACCTCGTGCAGGAGGTCGTCCTCCAGCAGCTCACAGGTCCAAAGCTCGGGGGGGATCTGGGGAACATGCTCTTTCATTGTCGTCTCCGGAATGCCCTGGAGGGAGCTCAGGCGTGAATGGGGTGGCCGTCCACTGCCAGGGCGGCCTCCATGAGCGCCTCGGACAGCGAAGGGTACGGGTGGCAGAAGCGGGCCAGATCCTCGCTGGAGGCGCCCAGCTCCATTGCCGCCACGGCCTCGCTGATGAGATCGCCAGCGCGTGGGCCCAAGATGTGTACGCCCAGCAGCCGGTCCGTGTCCGCGTGGGCAAGAACCTTGACTATGCCGTCCGACCGGCCCAGGGTCACCGCTCGGCCGTTGCCCTTGAAGAAAAAGGTCCCCGACCTGTAGGGCACGCCGGCGCTGACGAGCTGCTCCTCGGTGCGCCCCACAAAGGCCAGCTCCGGGTCGGTGTAGACCACCCACGGGGTGGCCTCTCGGTTCACGTGGCCCCAGCCCGTGGCCAGGCGCTCCACGCAGGCCACCGCCTCATGGGAGGCGGCGTGAGCCAACATGGGGCCCCCTATGACGTCCCCGACCGCGAAGACCCCTGGCGCCCTCGTGGCGAAGCGCTCATCCACAGGGATGAAGCCTCGCGAGTCCACGTCGATACCCACGCTCTCGAGGCCCAACCCGTCGGTGTTGGGACGCCGGCCCACTGCCACAAGAACCCGGTCGGCGACCAGGGGCTCGGCTCCGTCTATCTCCACCACACCCTGCGCTCCCTGGGCGCGGGCGGATCTAACCCGGGCGCCCAGGCGAAACTTCAGGCCCTGCCTCCCAAAGAGGCGCTTGGCCAGCTTGGCCACCTGTCCATCCACCCCGGGGAGGATACGATCCAGGTACTCCACTACCGTCACCTCGGAGCCGAGCCGGGCCCAGACCGAGCCCAGCTCCAGGCCGATGACGCCCGCTCCAATTACGAGCAGACGCCCGGGAACCTCTGCCAGGGCGAGGGCCTCGGTAGAGGTGATGACTCGATCCCCATCGGGCTCCACTCCCTTGATTGTGGCCGAGGACGAGCCGGTGGCGATGAGCACCTTGTCGGCCGCCAGCTCGACCACGGGGTCGCCCGACACCTGCACGAGGCCCTCCCCCCCTAGACGCCCATCCCCCAGGTAGCGCTTTATCTTCCACTTCTGAAACAGGAAGTCGATGCCGCGGGTCAGGTTGGTCACGATCCCATCCTTGCGCGCCATCATGGCCTCCAGGTCCAGCGTCACCCCCCCGACCTTCACCCCATGGCCGGCCAGGTCGTGGCTGGCCTCGGCGAAGCGCTCGCTGGACTCGAGCAGGGCCTTGGTCGGGATACAGCCGACCCTCAAGCAGACCCCGCCCAGGGCGGGCTCTCGCTCCACGCAGGCGACCTTCATTCCGAGCTGTGCCGCGCGGATGGCGCCCACGTATCCCGCCGGGCCAGCACCTATTACCACTAGATCAAAGCGCTCTGAAGCCATTTTCAAACCTCCAGGAGCATGCGCGCGGGCTGCTCCATCTGCTCCTTGATGGTCTTCAAGAAGGTCACCGCCTCCTTGCCATCCACTATTCGGTGGTCGTATGAGAGGGCGACGTACATCATGGGCCTGACCACCACCTCCCCTTCCACCACCACTGGACGCTGCTCTATGGCGTGGAGGCCCAGGATGCCGCTCTGGGGAGGGCTCGGTATGGGCGTGGAGAGCAGAGAGCCGTAAACCCCCCCGTTGGAGATGGTGAAGGTGCCCCCGTCCAGCTCCTCCGGCTGGAGCTTGTTGGCCACTGCCCGCCGGCCGTAGTCGGCAATCTCTCGCTCCAGCTCGGCAAAGGACTTGCGCTGGGCGTCGCGGATGATTGGCACCACCAGGCCCTTGCCTCCACCCACGGCGATGCCCACATCCGCATAGCTCCTGTAGACGATCTCCTGGCCCCTTATCTCGCCGTTCACCGCGGGAAAGCGCTCCAGGGCCACAACGGTCGCCTTCACGAAAAAGGACATGAAGCCCAGCTTGATGTCATGGGTCTTCAGGAAGGTCTCCCCGAAGCGCTTGCGCATGGAGATCACCTGGCTCATGTCTATCTCGTTGAAGGTGGTGAGCAGCGCAGCCTCCTGCTGCGCACGCACCAGCCGGGCCGCGATGGTGCGCCTGAGGGGAGACATGCGCACGGACCACTCCCTGCGCTCAGGGTCGGTGGGAGGCGTGACCGCGCCCGCCAGGGGCAGCCCCCTGGGCGACGCCGCAGCAGCGGTGGGTGGAGCGGCGGTGGGTGGAGCCTTGGCCTCTGGTGAGGCCATGGCCGGAGGCGAGCCAAACACGGACGGCCGCGCCGCCATAGGGGCTGGGGCCGATGGCGGCAGAAGAGGCGACGTCGAAGGGGCTCTGGCTCCAACTGCTTGCAGCGCGTCCCCCTTCAGCAGGCGCCCACCCGGCCCGGTGGGGGTGACCTGGTCCGGGGAGACCCCTGCCTGGTAGAGCACCCGCCGGGCAGAGGGGGTGACCAGCACATGGGCGCTCTCGGGCTCGACACCTGGGAGCGGAGCCCCACCTTCCGCGCTGGTAGAGCCGCTGCCAGAGCCAGGCACCGGGGCCGAGGCTGCCCCCATGGCCTCATCCACTGGCTGCTCCTCGGCAGAGATCACGGCAGCGGCAGCGCCTACGCCATCGCCTGCGCCAGAGCTCGGGCCTGCGTCCGAGCCCACGGCGGAGTCGCCCGCCTCGTCGAGCCTGCCTATGACGTCTCCAACCTCGGCATCCTCGCCGGTCTCCTTCAATATGTGAGTGAGCACCCCCGCCGAAGGCGCCGGCAGCTCCACGGTCACCTTGGCCGACTCGATCTCCACCAGGGGCTCATCCACGTCCACCCGGTCTCCCACCTTCTTGAGCCACTCCCCGATCTGCACCTCGGTGATGGACTCTCCGAGACTGGGAATAATCAGTTCAACGGTCATCTGCAGCTCTCCAGGGGCTCTGGCCCCCTCATGTTCATCTCTTTGTAGAGCCCAGGGCAGCCTCGTACAGGCGACGCTGCTCCACCTTGTGGCTGGCCGCCGACCCTGTGGCCGGGCTGGCCGACTCGGGGCGAGAGACGGTGTCGAAACGAAAGCGCCTCTCGATGAGCTCGGCGTACTTCAGTCGGACTGTTGGGAGCCCTCCCATGTTGGCCGGCTCCTCCTGCACCCAGAGCACCTCTGAGGCGCTCGGATACCGCTCCAGCTCCGCCTGCAGCTCCGCCCATGCCAGCGGATAGAGCTGCTCCAGCCGCACCACCGCCACCGAGGCGAGCCCACGCTTCTCCCGCTCGGCCATTAGCTCAAAGGCTATCTTCCCCGAGCAGAGCAGCACCCGCCTCACCGCCTCCACATCCGCCGCTGGGTCCGGGAGAACACGTCTGAACCCACCGGTGGCGAGGTCCTCCATGGGGGACACCGCGAGCTTGTGCCGCAGCAGGCTCTTGGGGGACATGACAACCAGGGGCTTGCGCCAGGGGCGCAGCACCTGGCGACGCAGGGCGTGAAACAGGTTTGCCGGTGTGGTCGGGTAGATCACCTGGTAGTTGTCCGCAGCAGCGAGAGCCAGAAACCGCTCCAGCCGCGCGCTGGCGTGCTCGGGGCCGGTGCCCTCGAGCCCGTGTGGCAGAAGCAGCACGATGCCCGAGAGGATCTGCCACTTCTGCTCCCCGGCGGCGATGAACTGGTCGATGTACACCTGCGCCATGTTGGCAAAGTCGCCGAACTGCGCCTCCCAGATCACCAGGCCATCGGGGCAGGCCAGGCTGTAGCCGTACTCGAAGCCGAGCACGGCCGCCTCACTCAGGGGGCTGTTGACTATCTCCACAGCGCCCTGGTCGACCGCCAGGTGCTGCAGCGGCATGTACCGCTCGCCCGTCTCGAAGTCGTGCAGCATGGCGTGCCGATGGCTGAAGGTCCCCCGCTCCGAGTCCTGGCCCGTGAGTCGCACCCGGACCCCCTCAGCAGCGAGGCTGGCGATGGCCAGAGCCTCGCCAGCGCTCCAGTCCAGGGGGCGCTCCCCCCGGGCCATGGCCCTGCGCTGGTCCAGGAGCCTCACGAGCTTCGGATGCAGCACGAACCCGTCCGGGACCTCGCAGGTCCGCAGCAGCAGCTCCCCGAGACGCTCCGCGTCCACCGCGGTGTCCACCGGCGGGACGTCTGCGTCCAGGCCACCCTTGAAGCTCCTCCAGATGGGCCCCAGCGCTCCCGGGCGATCCTGGCGCACCCGGACAGTCTCCCCCTTGCTGTCGCGGAAGGCGCGCTCCAGGATCTCCTTCCGGCTCCTCTCTATCTCCGAGGCGTCCACCTCGGTGAGCTCGCCCAGCTCCAGCAAGCTCCTGAGGTAGTTGTCCCGCACGGTGGGGCGCGCCTTGATGACCCGGCTCATGACCGGCTGGGTGAAGCTGGGCTCATCCCCCTCGTTGTGCCCC
The DNA here is from genome assembly GCA_024276595.1 of Myxococcota bacterium. Taxonomy (GTDB): domain Bacteria; phylum Myxococcota_A; class Polyangia; order HGW-17; family JAJRWW01; genus JAJRWW01. The sequence goes on along the minus strand of JAJRWW010000372.1, from coordinate 3,255 downwards.
CTGCGGCGGTAGCAGTACATGTCGATCACCACGTCCCGGCGGAAGCGCTCGCGGAAGTCGAGGGCCACGTCCACCGCCTGGGCCACGGCCTCCGGGTTCTCTCCGTTCACGTGGAAGATGGGGCTCTGCAGCATCTTGGCCACGTCCGTGGCGTATGTGGAGGAGCGCCCCTGATCCGGGGTCGTGGTGAACCCGACCTGGTTGTTCACCACCACGTGCAGCACCCCGCCCACCCGGTAGCCCTCCAGCTCGCTCAGGTTCAGCGTCTCCTGGACTATCCCCTCCCCCGCCATGGCCGCGTCTCCGTGCACCAGGACGACCAGGCCACGCCGTCGCTCAACGTCCCCCACCCGGTCCATCTTCGCGCGCATCCACCCCAGGGCTACCGGGCCGACCACCTCCAGGTGGCTCGGGTTGAAGCTGAGGGAGACGTGCACGGTCCTCCCGTGCGCGGTCTCCCAGTCCCGGTGATACCCCAGGTGGTACTTCACGTCCCCGCGGCCGATGAAGCTCTCGGCGTCCCGGTCGGCGAACTCGCTGAAGATCAGGCGTGGATGCTTGCCCAGGATGTTGGCGAGCACGTTGAGCCGGCCGCGGTGAGGCATCCCGATGACCACCTCGTCGATGGCCTGGGCGCCGGCCTTCTCTATGGCGAGGTCCAGCAGGGGAATCAGGCTCTCGGCCCCCTCCAGGGAGAAGCTCTTGGCACCCACGAACTTGCGCTGCACGAACCTCTCGAAGATCACCGCGTCCGTGAGCCGGGTCAGCACCCTGAGCTGCTCCTCCCGGCTCATGCCATAGTGGTTGAGGGTGGACTCCAGCCGGTGCTGGAGCCACTCCCGGGCGTCGAGCTGATCTATGTGCATGAACTGCGTACCGATGGCGCCGCAGTAGGTGGACTTCAGGCGGGCAACTATCTCGCCCAGCGGAAGCGTCCCACCGCTGGCCAAGGATCCCGCGTTGAAGGGCAGCGCCAGGTCCGCGTCCGAAAAGCCGTAGTAGCCATACTCCAGCTCGGCGAACTCCCCCGGCTCTTCGTCGAGCGGGTTTACCCGCGCCACCCGGTGACCTCGCACCCGGTAGTTGCGCACGAGCTGTCCGACCCTGTGCTGAAGCGCCGACATCGCGACGGTCCGACCACAGACCTTGCAGCGCTCCCCGGCCGGTCTCGCCTGCTCCCGAAGCTGCTTCCGCCCGATGACGATGGTGGGCCCCTCCGTCTCATCTCGGATCTCGTCCCTCTCCATCTGCTCGAAGTAGCTCCGCCACTTTTCAGGCACCTCCCCTGGATCCTCGCGGTAGGTCCTCCACAGGTCCTCCACGAAGGCGAGGTTCTGGATGCTCGGCTTCTCGCTCATCTCTCGCCTACCTGGAACTGCGCGTGCAAGCCCGCGCGTGGTGCCCACCACGGGAGCCCCGACCGGTGCGCCCGTGGCCACAATGTGGCCATGGCGCCGGTTGGCCCATCGGGTCGCCGTCGAGCGGATCTTTGGTCTGTTCGGGAAAACACATGGTGCAGAGAGCAAGGCGCTGTCAAAGTATTACCATATATGTAGTCATTGATCTTGCCAGGACAACCGCTGGGGTGACAATACCACACGCGCGTCGTCAGAACCTGCGCACGAGCCAACCATCCGCCTCTGTCGCGAACTTGGCCTTGGCTCGATCATAGAATTGCGCATTGCGCTGCACCCACAGCATGACCTCGGTGAAAGCCGAACTAACCTCGGCAACATTAGAATCGCAGAAAAAAGACGTCGGAACGTCGCTTTTCACCCATTCCACGAGGTCTTCTCCCTTGCGGCCCGAGAGTAGCTCGCTCCTGATTCTGTCGATGCTCCGAACCCTCTCGCGCCGGTGTGCGTGAAGGAGGCCCTCCCAGAAGCCGGGACAGATATCGAACGCGTAGTAGGCGTTCTTCGCCGCGATGAAGACGTCAGAGTCCAGCAAGTAGATCGGTGACACACTCATGGCAGGCTCACTCCGAGCCGGCCAGCATAGTCCTGGAAGACGCCGCCGCGGAGATCCGTGAGGTCATAGGCCTCCTTGAAGCTCATCCTGCCCTCCGTCGCCGCACGAATGACGGCGAGCGCAAACTTCGCCCCTACCCGGGTGTTCTGGTTCTTGTAGAAATCGCCACCGCGAGCTCGAGGGGGACTCCGTCGCTCCCGCCGCGTGTACGCCTCGTAGAACGCAAAGAAGCTCTCGCGGGACACGAGGTGCAGCTCCATCGCTCTGCGTCCGATGACAATGGGGCTGACCTTGAATGATCGGGCCATCACCTCGAAGGGCTCAGACTCCGTCTTGGCGCTGCGCCATTGTTCCTCCAGCTCTCGAGCCGGCACCAGAAACTCTGCGGCGGCCTTGTTGCAAAACGTCTCGACTCGTGCGCCGCCGGGGAAGATCCCGTCGAAGCCGGACAGCCCCTCGCCCTCCGCTCCCAGCCACAGGTGGGCGAACTCGTGCGCGAGGGTGAACATCTGCGCGGACTTGGCGTCGGCGCCGTTGACAAAGATCAGCGGAGCATGGCGGTCGACGAGCGCAAACCCGCGAAACTCAGCCACGTCGAGCGTGCGGTGGGTGTTGTTGCCGACCACGCCGTTGATCACCGTCAAGACGCCGGCCTCCTCGATGCGGCGGCGCAGGTCGCCCACGGCGAGCTGCCAGGTGCGGGCGCTCGCGGCCCACCCTTCGTCGAGGCCCACCACCCGGCGCATCTCCTGCCCGATCATCTGCGGGTCGTCGTGCAGGCGGGCGCTGGCCACGAAGCCCCGCGTGTCTGCTTCACACTCGATCAGCTCTTGGCGCATCCAGTCCTGGCGCCGCTGCATGGCGTAGATGGTGTCGAGCAGGTTGGCACTCGGGCGGGTCGCCCCGACGTAACGGACCGTGCGAAAATCGGGGATCGGCATGTTCTCGATGGGCGGCTCGGCGAGAAAGAAGAAGCCAAAGGGCGTGTGAGTCGCCTTGGCGAAAGCCTCGAGTTGCTTGAACGTTGGCGACAGCTCGCCCGATAACCACGCATCGAGCTTGGGCCGCAGAGAGAAGTCGAATTCGTCGAGACCCTGGACGAAGTTGGGGAGCCCAGAGCGTTTGAGGTTCCTGGTCAGGCGTCGGCTCTGGCGAGTTGTGTGCTCGTAGCGCAGCAGCTCGAGGGTGAAGTCGGAGTAGGAGACGCCGCTTTGCTCGGCGCGGGCTATGAGGTCCGGGAGCTGGTCACGCAGGGCGGTGAGGTTGAGGCCGTGCGCGAGTGTG
>JAJRWW010000371.1 GCA_024276595.1 Myxococcota bacterium | reverse complement strand
GGAGCCCAGGGAGGAGCGGTCCGCCTCGCCCGGCCCCTCGGCCAGCACACTGGCCACCTCGTCTCGCTGCCTCTGCTCATCTTCTGTCCAGTCGAAGTTCATCTCAGCTCACCTCACATCATCCTGGAGATGATCATCTTCTGGATCTCCGATGTGCCACCACCGATGGGCGCCAGTCGGCCATCCCGGAAGACCTGCTCCACCTTGTACTCGTGGCAGTAGCCGTAGCCACCGTGCAGAATCATCGCGTCGTTGGTGGGCTGCAAGGACCAGTCTCCGACGAAGAGCTTGGCCACCGCCGCCTCCAGGTGGTTGAGCGGGCGCCCCTGGTCCTTGCACCAGGCGATGCGGTAGACCAGGGATCGCGCCGCCTCCAGGAAGATCTTCAGGTCGGCGATCTTGTGCTTGATGGCCTGAAAGCTGGCGATGGGGCGGCCGAACTGGTGGCGCTCCTGGCTGTATCGAACGCAGCGGTCGATCAGAAACTGCATGGCGCCGACAAAGGGAGCCATGAGGGCCGAGCGGTCCCACTCCACCGTCTGCAGGGCCATGAGAAACCCACCGCCTTCGAAGCCCAGGAGGTTCTCCGCCGGGATCTCACAGCCATCGAAGACCAGCTCCGAGGTGGGAGAGGTCCTCACGCCCATCTTGTGGAGGTTGCGGCTGACGGTGAACCCCGGGGTGCCCTTCTCGACAATGAATGCGGAGATGCCCCCATGGCCGGCCTCCGGATCCGTCCTGGCGTAGATCACCGCCACGTCGGCGATGGACCCGTTGGTGATGAAGATCTTGCTGCCGTCGAGCACCCAGCGATCCCCTCGCTTCACCGCGCGAGTGCGCAGGGCGCCAGCGTCCGAGCCAGCACCAGGCTCGGTGAGGCCCATGCAGCCCACCAGCTCTCCGCGGGCCAGCCCGGGGACATACTTGCGCCTCTGCTCCTCGGTGCCGTGACGGAAGATGGTGTCGGTGCAAAGGTAGGTGTGCGCCCCATAGCTGAGGGTGAGCCCCCCATCCACACCCGCCTCGCCCAGGGCCTCTCCGGCCAGCACGGCGGTCATGACGTCGGCATCGGCTCCGCCCAGCTCAGCCGGGAGGTGCAACCCCATGAGGCCGAACTCCCCCATCTTCCTCCAGGCCTCCCAGTGAAACTCGGCCTCCAGCTCGCACCGCTCGGCCCCGGGCAGGAGCTCCTTGCGAGCGAACTTGACGACCGACTCCTTGAACATGATCTGCTCGTCCGTGAGGGAAAAGTCCATCTGCTGCTCCTCGCCTCTGGGCGGTGTGCATCCCGGCTCTTCGGCCGAGGTGCCCGTCCTCGGCAAGCCACAGTATACAGCCATGACGCTCCGCCCGACAGGCCCTGGTGCGAGCGGGTGCAGATCCCGCCGGGTGCCCAGGGCCGGGTTGCCTCGGCCACGACTGCGTAAAAGGATCGGCCGTTCTCAGTAGAACCACGGATTGTCCTCCACACAGCGGCGTGGGACGGTGGATGTCGTAGACAACGATCATGCACCAGGAGTCTCCATGACCATGTCAGTTGGAATGCGGTCCTTGGCGGTCAAGTTCCCCAGCGAGATCCGGAAGAACTCCTTCTGGAAGGAGAAGTATCCAGAGCTCGTAAAGAGCGCGGAGGAGCGCACACTCGCGAAGCTGTGGCAGGTGGAGCAGATGGAGCCCACCACCGCCTTTGACATCGAGATGAAGCCTTACCTCAAGGATCCCTTCAGGGGAGCCGTGGAGCGACGGGCCTTCGTGGAGGGGGAGTCCGGCATCACCCTGGAGCGCGACGCCGGGCGGGAGGCGGTGGCCCTGGCGGGCCTGGAGCTCGACGACATCGACCTGCTCATCTCGACGCACCTCTTCCCGGTGCACTACGGGAACGGCAACGCTGTCTGGTTGGCGCACGAGCTCGGCCTCGAGGGAGCGGCGTGGAACCTGGAGACGGCCTGCAACGGCGTGGTGTCATCCTTTGAGGTGGCCTGTGGGCTGGTCCGGGCGGGCATGTACAAAAATGTCCTCATTACCGTCTCCTGCACCTACACCAGGGACATCGAGGAGAGCGACACGCTGCAGTGGTTTCTGGGCAGCGGCGGAGGCGCCGTGGTGGTCGGCGAGGTGGAGCAGGGACAGGGGTATCTCGGCTCCAAGATCGTGCACACGGGCCCCACCCGACATGCCTTCGTCTACAAGCCGAAGCTGCACGACAACGGTGAGATCGCGCTCTACATGCGCGCGGGCAAGAAGGCAGGGAGCGTGCTCCGAGACACGTCCGAGGAGTACCTCAAGACCTGCTGCCACGGCGCATTGGAGGACGCCGGCGTCCGGCTGGAGGACATCGACTGCTTTGTCACCAACACTCCCACCGCCTGGTTCTCGGCCTTTGCCACCCGGGCACTGGGCCTGGACCCCGAGATGACCGTGAACACCAACCCGTTCTATGGAAACATCGGTCCGGCGCTCACCACGGCCAACCTGCACTGCGCAGCGCGCACCGGCAAGCTGAAGCCTGGGGATCTGCTGCTCGTCTACGCCGTTGGCAGCCTCTCGTCCGCAGGCGCCGTGGTCATGCGTTGGGGTGAGGTGCCCATGGGGAAGGACCCGGTGGGAGTGTATGACCGCTAGGATGCCCATGGTCGGTCCAGGGTCAGGCCTCGCTGCCACCGATCCGCCGGGAGGCCGAAACGAGAGAGTGACCTGCGCCAAAGGTTTCCCCTTTGCCCTGTAGTGCGATCGAGGAGGAACAATGAGCTTCGAAGTCGGAATGATCGAAAACGTCTTCTATGTCCGCTGGAAAACTCCGAGCGTAAAGGACGTGGACTACCTCATGCGAGAGTTCAAGAACGCGTTCGACAGCACCAGCGATCCCATCTACTACCTCGCGGTCTCTCCAGACGGCAGCCCCGCCCCCGACAAGGCGATTCGCACGAAGCTGGCCAAGGGCCTCGAGAGCATCGTGCACAAGTGCGCTGGAATCTACCTTGTGTTCGAGGCCACGGGCTTCAAGGCCGCCATCAAGCGAAACGTAATGACCGGAATCCTCCTCTCCAGCCGAAAGCTGCGCTCGGTGAAGATATTCCAGTCCGAGGAGAAGGCCCTGGATGAGCTGAGAGCGCACGTGGACGTGGACAAGTTCCGAAAACAGATGTCGGAGGTGCGTCTCGTCCACGACGAGGCCGACGGCGACCACAGCACAGACTGACCTCAGGGCCTCTCCAGGCCGGAGCTGTCCCTCTGGCACATTTGGAATGGTAGAGCCGCCGGGCCGCTCGGGAGGGGAGGCGGACGTCTCAGTTTCGAAGGCGGCGGCCGACCACCTTTGGGATGCGGAGCCTGGGGCCCAGCTCGAAGGTGATCCTGCGCACCTTCCGGTAGTACTCTCCGTCCACCACCGGGCTGAGGTGCTCCTCGCCCAGGGCCTCGATGGTCATGCGCTCGCAGGGGCCATCGTGCAGGGAGCGGTCGCGAAAGCCGCGACCCATGGCCATGTTCGGGATGTTGGCGATGATCTGGAGCGGCGAGGGAGAGCCCACCATGGCGTGGAGCTGCCCGGGGACATCCGCCTGCTTGAAGTAGCGAAGCACGCCACCGAGGTTGATGGACATGGAGGCGATGTTTATCCCGGTAAAGTGCTGTGACGGGTAGACGCGATCATCGATGGTAACCCGAGCGTGCGTGGGCCTGAACATGTCCTGGGCGTACTGCCTGAAGCCCTCGGGCACCCCAGGGACGCGCCTGAAGGGCGGCAGGGTCATTGGGAAAGACGAGACGGTCTTGGCGATGACCGAGGCGATGTTCTTGCCCGTGTGCTCTCCCTCTGCGTCCAGCTTGTCGAAGAAGCGCTGACCAATGCCCCCGGCCGCCACCGCGAAGCCAAGGGTCTTGAAGGGACGCTCCACCCCGTCATCGTCCAGGCGCACACCCTCGATGCGCATGGAGTCCACCTCCCGGGTCTCGATGCTCCTGCCGGCGCTCAGGTCCTCCCGGAGGGCGCCCAGGATCGACTCGGCGTCGCCCCTGATGCCCACATTGTGGGCCACGAAGTCGATGGATCCCCCGTTGGTGGGGAGCGCCAGGGGGATGTCGAACCCCTTGTTGGCGAACTCCTCCTCCTCCAGCACCTCCATGCCCATGCGGAGCATCCAGTGCAGAGCTCCGTCCCCGCCGTCAGACACCCAGTACTCGGCCTTGCGGCGAAGGAAGTCCCGTATCACCGGCTTCACGGCCTCGGGCTCAGGGGTCTCGTAGACGCTGCCCAGCTCCCCAATGACCGACTGGAGGGCCGCCGCGCGATTGCGCTTGTTGCGGTTTTTTCTGCTGTTGGGATTTGTTATGACACCTATCAGCATTGCGTGTGGCTCCGTCCGGTGACGCGTGGCGTCAGGATGCAGGAATCGGGCCGTCCCATCGACGCTCGCAAGTGGCTGAAATCCCGTCCACGGGGTGCCCAGGAAATGGTCAATGTGCGAAGATCATTACGCACTACCGCCGTGCCTTGGAACCCTTGGGGGGCAGTGAGCAAAATCCCATCCAAAGCCGGGCCCACCCGTGCCATACTGCTTCCAGATGGAGGTTCCCATGACCGCGGCTCGCCAGCACCTTCTGATCAGGCACCTTCTGCCCAGGCAGGCCTGGATCCAGCTACTTTGCTTCTGCCTCGGCGCCACCCTGGGGACTGGCGCCGCAGCCGCCAGGAGCCCTTTTGGCTCCAGGGCAACCTGCGCCAGGCTGCTTGCCGCCAGCCATCGCCTGGCCCGGCCGGGCAACGTGCTCAGGGTGGGAAGCTGGAACCTGAACGGCTTCCCGGACGGAGGCCCGGGAGCTGCGCGACGCGGGCGGCCACGGGCGGACCTGGCCTGGATGGCCTGCTCGCTGGCCTGGATGCAGCTCGACGTGGTGGCGCTACAAGGGGTGAAGGCCCACTGGCGAGCCCGGACCGCCATGCGGAGGCTCCTGGCCCGCCTGAGGAAGCTCACCGGCGCCCGCTGGCGCTACAAGCTGGACAGGTGCCGGGGTGCGCAGCGGCTCCACGTGGGCCTGCTCTGGAACACCGGCCGCGTGCGGGCGAGCAAGATCGGCGTGGAGGAGTCGCTCAACCCCTACCGGCGGGCCTGCCGCAAGGGGCAGCGCCCGGGGCTGCGGGGCTACTTCAAGGCTCGCTTCGGAGGAGGCGTGGACTTCCACCTGCTCTCGGTGCAGCTCCCCAAAGGGGGCGGCCTGGGCCAGAAGCTGCGCCGCCTGGCCCTGCGAGGAGTCTCGGATGCCTATCGCTCGGGGCGCCGCCTCGCCCCGGATCCCGACATGATCGTCGCCGGCGACTTTCAGGCCCCTGCGCGCCCCTGGCTGGGGCGGGCTGCGGCCAACCTCTCCTCGCCCTTTTGGTTGCTGAAAAACAACCGAAGGTGCACCGGATACGCCGGCAGCCGGGGGCACAGCTTCACCCATTTACTCGTCTCCAAGGGCATGGTGGAGCTTGGCGGCCGCAGCCGCGCCCGGGTCTCGGGCTACTGCGCCACCACGGGCTGCAGGGCCTGGGGGCCAGGCTCCACGCCGGCTGCGGCCTCCTCCCTCTCCCCGGCATGTCCCGTCATCCTGGACGTGCCCAACAGGGACCAGGACCCAGCCCGCCAGGAGCTCGGCCGCTGGGCCACCAGGACCTACAGCACCAAGGTTGGCAGGTCCGGCCTGCCCCGAAAGCTGAGCGCCACCATGATCAAGAAGGTGCTCCACAGGCTCAGGGGACGCCTCCGGCGCGCCTGCCGCCGCCACGGCTCGGGAGCCTATCGCTTGACCATCGTCGGCGCCACGGGCAAGGTCACCGAGGTCAAGAGGGACGGGAAGGCCCCCCTCTGCGCCCTGCGCGTGCTCCGCAAGGCCATCTTCCCGAGGTTCCAGGTGTCCGCGCTGCAGGTACTCGTCCCCGTCATCTGGTAGGTGCCACATGCTCAAAGCCAAACGACCACACGACTACGCCGTCCGCTGGGACCCCGAGGACCGCGGTGGCCACGTGGAGAGCTTCTTTCTGAAGGCCAACGACCCCCGGAGCGACCGAGCCTTCTGGCTGAAGTTCACCATCTACTCCCCCCTGGGGCTCGCGCCCACCGTTGGCGAGGCATGGGCCATCGTCTTCGACGGCGAGGAGGGAGGCCCTGGGCACGCCGCCGCCAAGGAGACATACCCCATCGCCCAGGTCGGACGAGGAGCGCGAGGGCTGGGCGTCACCATGGCCGAGTGCAGCCTGGAGCCGGGCCACACATCCGGGAGACTGAGCACGCCGGAGGGAGCCGAGCTGCGCTGGGACCTGCTGTTCGACGCCACGGCGAGCCCCCTCTACCCGCTGCCCATGGGTTGGATGTACACCGCCCCCTTCCCCAAGTTCAAGACCCTCACCCCCACCGCCGACAGCCGATACCACGGGTTCGTGGAGGTGGACGGCAGGCGCCTGGAGGTGACCGGCTGGCCGGGAATGATGGGCCACAACTGGGGGCGCGCCCACTCGGAGCGATACGCCTGGGCCCACTGCAACCTCTTCGCGGACCTGGGGGATGGATCCCAGGTCGGGGCCATCTTCGAGGGCTTCTCCGCTCGTATCAAGGTGGGCCCCATCACCACCCCGTTTTGACCCTCGCCAAGCTCATCTGCCAGGGAGTGACCTACGACTTCACGGACGTCACCTGCTGGCTGGGCTCCTCCAGCGTGCTGGACTACACCTGCTGGGACTTCGACTGTGTCAAGGGTAGGCAGCGCCTCATCGGGAGCCTCTGGACCAGGCCAGACCGCATGGTTGGGCTCACCTATCGCAACCCGGACGGAGACACCATCTGCTGCCTCAACAGCAAGATCGCCCACTGTGAGCTGCGTCTGCTGGAGGGCCCCGACACCATCGTCCGGCTGCGCTCCGAGGGAAAGGCCGCCCTCGAGGTGGCCGTCAAGGAGACAGATCACCCGGTGAGGATGTACCTCTGAGCCTGCCCCCCTCTGGCCTGCCCCCTGCCCCCTCCGGGGTTCCCAGGCGCCTGCCGCCGGTTCCCAGGCGTCGCTCCAGGGCGAGCGCCAGCCGCAGGAGGCGCGCGTCCTGCCCACCGCGGGCCATGAGCATGAGGCCCACGGGCATGGAGGCGGCGTCCAGGCCCACCGGGAGGGTGATGGCGCACAGCCCGAGGTAGTTGGCCACACAGGTGTTGCGCAGGCAGAGGAGGTTCTCACGGCCATAGTCGCCTGGATCCCGGATGTCCGCCAGCAGCGGGGGAGTGCTGGCAACGGTGGGGGCCACCAGAGCGTCCACCCCCTCCAGCGCCTCGTCCACCGAGGAGGCCAGCTCGAAGAGCTCGGCCAGTCGTGCCCGGTACTCCTCCTCCGGGAGCCGAGCCGCGTCGCCAAGCCGCACCCGGACGTTTGGATCCAGGGAGGGGAGCCAGCGGGGCAGCTTTGCCGCGAGGAAGCGCGCCGCCTCCGGGGCCACGGGGCCACCCCTGAGAAAGAGCTGGTACGCGGCGTCGATCTGCGGCAGCCGCAAGGAGCACAGCGCCACCCCGGCGCCGGTAAGCTCCTTCATGCCCTCCTCCACCGCCTCGAGCACTCCGGCAGAGCAGCCCTCCAGGAGCAGCCCGTCGACGCGGGCCAGCCGGATCTCTGCCAGGTCTGGGGGCGCCTCCAGGTCTGGGAGCGCCCCGGGGAGAGGCCGCTTCCCGTGGGCGGCGTCAATGACCGCGAAGCCCGGCAGCAGGTCCTCGACACTGCGCGCCAGCAGCCCCACCGTGTCCAGGGTGGAGGAGAGGGGCACCACCCCTTTTGTGGACCAGCGCCCGCGGCTGGTCTTCAGCCCCACGTTGCCCGTCCAGGCGGCCGGGATACGAACAGAGCCGGCGGTGTCGGTGCCCAGAGCCAGCAGGGCCGAGCCCTCGCACAGGCTCACCCCTGCCCCCGCGCTGCTGCCACCTGGAGCTCGGGGGGCGACCGCATCCCAGGGGTTGATGGGCGTGCGGTAATGGGGGTTGGTGCCCAAACCCCCAAAGGCAAACTCCACCGTGTGCGTCTTGCCCGTGACACAGGCTCCCCCCTGGAGCAGCGCCCGCACCACCGGGCCCGGCTCCTCGAAGCTGGGCGGCAATCTCCTGGGGGAGCCCGCACAGGTGGTCAGGCCGGGGACCCCGAAGAGGTCCTTGACGGAGATGGGGATCCCCAGCAGGGGTCCGGGGTCCGATCCAGCGCGAAGCCGAGAGTCAATCTGATCCGCCTGGGCCAGGGTCACCCGGGGGCGCTGCTCCCTGTAGGCGCCCAGCCGGGAGGCGGCCAGCGCTCCCTCAGCCACTGCCCGGGCTGTCACGGCTCCATGGCGCAGGAGGCGGGCCAGCTCGCCGAGCGGCGGAAAGGGCGCATGCGCTCCTCTCATGGGGCTGCCGGCCTAGCTGAGCATGGAGAGAAGCTCCTCGGTCTTCTCCCGCATGAGCGCCTCGTCCCCGCGAGCCTCCACGTTCAGCCGCACCAGGGGCTCGGTGTTGGACTTGCGAAGGTTGAAGCGCCACCGCTCAAAGGAGACCGAGATGCCGTCCGTGTGGTCCACCTCCAACGCCTCTGGTGCGTACCTCTCCTCCACGGCCGCGATGCAGGCGTCGGCGTCCTGGATGCGCCGGTTGATCTCCCCGCTCACCGGGAAGGCGGCCATGCGCTCGGACAACAGCTCCGAGAAGGGGCGGCCGTCCTCCCCCAGCAGCTCCAGCACCAGCAGCCACGGGATCATGCCGCTGTCGCAGTAAAAGAAGCGCTGGAAGTAGTGGTGCGCCGACATCTCGCCGCCGTACCAGGCGTCCTCCCTGCGCATGGCCGACTTGATGAAGGCGTGACCGCAGCGGCTCTGAATGGGCCGCCCCCCCGCGGCAGTGACCATCTCCCGGGTGTTCCAGGTGAGGCGCGGGTCGTGGATGATCTTGGCGCCGGGATGCTTTCTGAGGGTCGCCTCTGCCAGCAGGCCCACCAGGTAGTAGCCCTCCACGAAGCGCCCCCGCTCGTCGAAGAAGAAGCAGCGGTCGAAGTCCCCGTCCCAGGCGAGCCCCACGGCCGCCCCGCTGTCGAGCACGGCCGCGGTGGTGCGGGCCCGGTTCTCCTCCAGCATTGGGTTTGGGATACCGTTGGGAAAGGACCCGTCAGGCTCGTGGCAGATGCGCACCAGCTCGAAGGGGAGCCTGGGCGCCAGCAGGTCCAGCCAGGGGCCGGCACAGCCGTTGCCCGGATCGGTGACCACCTTGATGGGTCTGAGCGCCTCCGGCCGCACGTATCCGAGCAGATGGTCCGTGTAGGCCTCCGACACATCCACCCGCTCCAGAGATCCCCCGCCGCGCTTTTGGCCGATGTCCCCGGTGACGCAGCGGCGCTCCAGCTCCGGCAGGCCGTCCTCCCCCGAGAGGGGGATGGAGTCCCTGGCAACGAACTTCAGGCCGTTGTAGTCCATGGGGTTGTGGCTGGCGGTGACCATGATGCCCCCGTCCACCGACAGGTGACTGGTGGCAAAGTAGATCAGCTCGGTGCCGCAGAGGCCGATGTCCGACACCTTCACGCCCGCGTCCACCAGGCCCCGGGTCAGGGCATCGCAGAACCTCTCGCTCGAGAGGCGCACATCTCGTCCCACCACGACGGTCCTGGCCTGTAGCTGGTCGGCGTAGGCGCGTCCGATCTTGTAGGTGAGCTCCTCGTCCAGGTCGTCGGGCACGCGGCCCCGTACGTCGTAGGCCTTGAAGCAGGCCAGCTTCTGATCCGTCATTTGCTGGGCTCCTTTGATGCAACTCGGTTGGCGAGGGCCTTGACCTCCTGGGCCCGCCCCTCGTCCATTACCAGGGTCTTGTTCCCGGCGCGCACCACCACGAGGCCACTCACCCCCACCAGGGCCACTGTCTCGCCTGGGTCGTCACAAAAGACCAGGTTCCCCTCGGCGTCGATGCACTCCAGCTCCCCGCGGTGGTGGTTGCCAGCCGGGTCCGCCGGCAGAAAGTCCCGCAGCGCGGGCCATCCGCCCACGTCGTACCACCTGAACGATGTCTCCACCATGCGGACGTCCGCCGCCTTCTCCATGACGCCGAAGTCGATGGACACCTTGGGCAGCTTCTCGAAGGCCTCCGCCAGGGCGGCTCCCCAATGTGGACCTGAGACCTCCTCCACAAGGGGGCCCATGTGGCGCGCGTGCTCAGGGAGGTGCTCCTCGATGTTGGCCCAGATCGCGTCCACGTGCCAGGCAAACATGCCGCTGTTCCAGAAAAACCTGCCCGAGCCCAGGAACTCCTTGGCGGTGGCCAGATCGGGCTTCTCCCTGAAGCGAAGCAGCCTCCAGTGACCGCCGGTCCCAGGAACCTCCACCGGGTCCCCCCGCTCCAGGTAGCCGTAGCCCGTGGCCGGGAAGGTGGGATGGATCCCAAAGGTGTAGAGGGCCTCGCTGCTGGCTGCGCCCAGGGCGGCGCTCTCCATCGCCGCCGTGAACTCCTCCACGGGCTCGATGACGTGATCCGCCGGAAGGACAACCATGACACACCCGGGGAAGCGGGCCCGACCAATGACCGCCGCCAGGGCCACGGCGCCGGAGGTATCTCTGGCCACGGGCTCGGCAACCACGTTCTCCGGGGGCACCTGGGGGAGCTGCTCCCTGATGGCGTCCACATACCTTGCGTTTGTCAGGACGAGCACCCGGTGGGGTGGCGCCAGGGAGGCTGTGCGATCCACCGTGAGCTGCAATAGCGAGCGCTCACCCGTGAGGGCCAGAAGCTGCTTCGGGTGGTCCTTGGTGGACAATGGCCACAGGCGAGTGCCAGAGCCGCCCGCCATGAGCACCACGAAGATGTCGGGTTTCTTTTCGGTCATGGAGCTCCTCCCGGAAAACCGGCCAGTGCGAGGGCCCACTATGCCACAGATGGCCCTTCGGGCAGACCCAGAAATGCGCGACAGCACTTCACCCGAGCCCCTCGTGGAGCTATACAGGGGGCAGGAGGTGAACCCATGACCGACCTGCGCCGGCCTGGCCGGCAACTGACCTACGAGCCCATAGGCGTCTTGCGAACCCCCTACGGGGAGCGGGCACCCAACCAGCCCGTGGACCGCGAGGTGGAGGAGGGACGCTTTCGGCTGGAGCTGCGGGAGGAGCTCGCCGAGGGGCTCGCTCAGCTTGACCGCTTCTCGTACCTGTACGTGCTGTTTGCCCTGGACCGGGTGGACGGCACCCCTGCCATGCGCGTCAAGCCTCCCTGGGCGGGTGGCAAGGAGGTGGGCCTCTTCGCCAGCCGCTCCCCTGGGCGGCCCAACCCCATCGGGCTCTCCGTGGTACGGCTGCTACGGGTTCACGGGGCCACCATCCACCTGGGGCCCATCGACGCGCTGGACGGCTCACCCGTGCTGGACGTAAAGCCCTACTTCGCCCGCCTCGACGCCAAGGAGGACGCCAACCTCGGCTGGGTCGAGGACCTGGATGATCCGGTCCACCAGATGGATCATCTCACCGGGAGACCACATTCGCACGGGCATCCGCACGGGCATTCGCACGGGCATTCGCACCACCAGGAGCGCTCTGATGATGGCACCGAGAGGTAGCCATCAGCTCGTGACAGCCCTGCGGATGGCAGCAGAGGCCGCCTGGTCCACCACGGTGAACTGGACGCCGAATCCGTCCCCCTGTGGCGGCCGACGCTCGGGGTTCGTGTGCCACTTCACCCGCCCCTGCACGCGGACCCGTGTTACCTTCTCGCCGTCGGGGAGCTGGAGCTCTATCTGGAGGTCCGAGCCCACCGGCGGAGGATCTTCGGCCAGGATGAACATCCCCCCAAGGCTCAGGTCGTGCGCATAGCCGAGTGATGCCTCCTCGGTGCCGGTGGATCCATAGCGCACGAAGGTGGCGCGCTCCACCCTTGGAGTCAGGCGCTGCCCGGCGCCGAGCACACCCGAGTGCGGCTTGTTCTCCTCACCTGGAGCAAACAGCAGCTCGTCGATGTACTCGATGACGACCGTGTCGGGCAACAGATCGGCGTTGGTGACGTCGGGACCGTCGTCAACGTCAGCAATGATCTCCACCTCGCCGGTGGTCAACCTCACCCCCTCCTCGGGCGAGCCCTGGTATGCGACCGCCTGTGCCAGCGCCTCATCGGAGATCCCGGACCCGGTGGAGACCCCGTCTGGCACCGCGCCCTCCTCATCGTGGCGCACGATGACATCGTCGAAGACCTGCCTTACCTGGGGCGTGGTCTCTGGCGCCAGCACCTCGGAGGCCGTGCGCATGAGCTGGTAGAGCTTGCGAATCAGGTTGTCGGCGAGCAGCTCCCGCCGCCGCTCCTTGAGCACTCGCGCCACCCGGTGGGCGGCGTGCTCGGGAGAGGCAATGGGCTTGCGAATACAGTCCGCGAAGCCCATTCGCAGGGCCGCCAGGGCCGGATCCATGTCACCCACCGCGGCCAGGAGCACCACCGGGACACCGCCGGTGACATCGTTGATCCTGCCCACCATCTCGGCTATCTGCATGTCGGGCAGGTCCCCCGAAACGATCACCAGGTCCGCTCCCTCCTCTGCCAGCAGCTCCAGGGCGGAGTTGCCTCCCAGGGCGCCGGAGGGCATCAGCCCCATTCCGCCTAGGGCCGAGCCGAGCTGCCGCCGCACCATGGTGTCGGCGTCCACGATGAGCACTCGGTTCATGGGCCCCAGCGACATGCGAAACCGCGAGAGCTGGCGCTTCAATGTGAAGATGAGCACCCCCCGCTCCTGGGGTGGGGTGTCCTGGTGCAGCCGACGCAGATCCGAGATCATGCGGAGCTGCACCTTGTGGCGCCCGAGACGTTCGAGGTGCAGCCGGGTGCGCTCGAGGATCTCCGCGGGCTTCTGCTCCGGCTCCAGGAGGTAGTCGGCCACGCCGAGCTGGATGGCGTCTAGCACCTTCCTGGGCGAAGGGCGAGCCGCCAGAACCAGCACCTTGGGCACCACCGGCAACCCCTGGACGAAACGCACCAGGTCCAGGGCGCGCATGTCGGGAGGGTCCTCGGCGACAATGAGCAGGTCGATGTCCTGTGCCTCCACCGCCCGCACAGCCTCGTCTGCCGTCAGGGCGGTGACAACCCCCGCCCCGAGCTCTGCGGCGCCCTCCTGCAGCTCCGCCCGGTGGGCATCATCGGGAAGACAGAGCATGATCCGGGAGCTCTCGGCCACCTGCGCCTGAAGCTCCATCCAG
>JAJRWW010000032.1 GCA_024276595.1 Myxococcota bacterium | reverse complement strand
TCCGCCTGGGCCCCGGCAGGGGCCTTTGCCACATCAGAGGTGGGAGGACGGAGAGGAACGACCACATCCTGGGCCTCCATGCGGAGGGTCTGAGCCCCTGGACGCCCCTCCTCGGCCGAGCCCCGTTGGACGATCTCGTGCTCGCCAGAGACCCCGAAGAAGGCCTCTGCCTCCTGCACCAGCTCGTGCTCCGGCCGATCTGCCACCGCCTCCGAGGGGTCCAGCAGCTCGGTCAAGGAGTCCAGCTCTCCCACGAGCTCCCGCATGGTCTGGGGACGGTCGGAGGGCTGCTTGGACATGCACCGCAGGATCAGCGCCTCTATCTCCGGCGCCAGCGGCCGGTGGCTGCTGGGAGCCTCCGGCTCCTGGGTGAGGTGCATGTAGAGCACGTCCACCGACTCGGCGGCGTAGAAGGGGACCCGGCCGGTGACCATCTCGTACATCATCACGCCCAGGGCGTATACGTCGGCGCGCCTATCGATGGCCTTGCCCCGACACTGCTCGGGCGACATGTAGTAGGGCGTCCCCACGGTGACCCCGGCGCGGGTTCGGGGCTTTCTGTCAGCGCCCTCCACTTCGAAGAGCTTGGCCAGGCCAAAGTCTAGGATCTTCGTGGAGGGAGGCCACGGCTGGGGCTCCTTGGAGCCCGGGGTCACCCCCAAAAAGACGTTCTCCGGCTTCATGTCCCGGTGAACCACTCCCTTGTCGTGGGCCGCGGCCAGCGACTCGGCAAGCTGCCGCGCCAGGGGAAGCATCCCCAGAGGAGGGATGGGACCGCGCTCATTCAGGTAGGCCAGGAGCTGCTGCCCCTCCAGGTACTCCATGATGATGTAGTGTCGACCGTCCACGAACCGCCCGAAGCCGAAGATGTCCACTATGCCCGGATGACCTATGGCGTTGACGGCTCGCGCCTCCTGGATGAAGCGGGCCACGGCCTCCTCCTGCTTCGCCACGTGGGGGTGCAGGACCTTTATTGCCACCGTCTTGCCAATGACCGGGTGCACGGCGGAGTAGACCGTGCCCATGCCCCCCTCGTCCAGGCGCCGAAGAACCGAGTAGTCGCCTATGAGGGTACCCTCACTGATCTCCACCGCCTCGACCCCTGCGGCCACCTGGTGCGCCCTGGCAGCGAGCAGGTCGGAGCGGGCCTGGCGCAAGGGGCGCTTGGCCGCGATGCCCTCCGGGGGCAGCGGCGAATCCCTGGCTCCACCTGATCCAGCCGACTGCGACATCTCAGCGAGGCTCCGAAAAAGGGCGACAGGGCCACGAGCGGATCGAGGCTCACCTCTTGCGCTGCGGCTCTGTCTCCCAAGGGCACCTGGCCCCGTCAAGGCAGGGTCGAGCCGAAAGGCCCTCCATGGCGACACCAAAAAGCTGTACGATAATAGTATTTCCAGGTTGCGTTGACAACCTATGGGGCGCAGTTTATGGTCGAATCGCCCTGAAGGGATCCGCAAGAAATGGTGACCACCAAAAACGCCCAACACCGCTCCGGCGCTGGCTCCTCGGCCCCAGACCCTGGCTCCACCCTCGGTCGTGGTCGAGGCCATCTCTCCCTGTCCGCGCTCACGCGTCTCCTCGTGGCCTGTTATCTGGCCGTGGCCCCCGCTGCCATGGCGGCGGGCTGCAGCGCCCAGGCGGGGTTGACCACTCGCTCGGTCTCCTACAGCGTCACCGCGCGGCAGAACTACAAAAAGGGCCTCAAGTCCCTCAAGTCCAAGAGCTTCGAGGAGGCGGCCAAGTACTTCAAGTTCGTCAAGTCGCGCTATCCCTTCTCCAAGTACGCCACCCTGTCGGAGCTGCGCCTGGCAGATGTTCTGCGGGACTCGGAGAAGTTCATCGCGGCCATCGACGCCTACAAGACCTTCATCAAGGAGCACCCCACCCATCCCATGGTGGAGTCGGGCTACGCTTCCTTCAATGTCGGCATGTCCTACTGGAAGCTCACCCCAGGGGACTTCTTCATCATCCCACCATCAGAGGAGAAGGACCAGACCTCCACCGAGGCGGCCATGCTCGCCTTCAAGCGATTCCTCAAGAAGTTCCCCGACTCTCCTCACACAAAGAAGGCGAAGGAGTACTACCTCAAGGCGCTGCACCGGCTCGCCGCCCACGAGCTGTACGTCGCCCGCTTCTACCTGGGCAGGGGCAAGCCAAAGGGCGCCATCTTCCGCCTCGAGTATCTCATCCGGAGGTACCCGGACGCCGGAGTGGAGCCCCGGGTGATGTTCCTGCTGGGCAAGACCTACCTCCGCCTGAACAAGCGAGCTCAGGCATTGAAGGTCTTCCAGAAGATCGTGAAAAAGTACCCCAACAACTACAACGCGAAGAAGGCCCAGCGCTACGTGGCGCTCATCCGCAGGGAGTTCGGGCTCAAGTAGGGATGGATAAATGGACGACAAGATCAGACGGATGCTCGCCGTTGGCAAGGAGCACTACGAGAGCGGGGACTTCTCCCGGGCAGAGGAGGTGCTCGCTCAGATAGTCGAGGAGGATCGGGGTTTTGCCGACATCCACAACATGCTCGGGGTCATCTACCACGCCCAGTCCAAGTTCTCCCAGGCCCAGGAGTGCTTCGAGGAGGCCCTCTCCATCAACCCCCAGTACACCGAGGCGGCGCTCAACCTCAGCGTCACCTACAACGACCTGGGCAAGTACGCCAAAGCGCGAGACATCTACGCCAAGGCCATGTCGCGCTCCAGGTCCCAGCCCCGCTCCCTCGATCCCTTCGCAAAGGGCAAGATCGCGAACATGCACGCAAACCTCGGCTCGGCATACCACGGCATCGGCTTCTTCGACGAGGCCGTACGAGAGTACAGAAACGCCCTGGAGCTGTGCCCCACCTACGTGGACATCCGCACAAAGCTGGGAAACGTGCTCCGCGACAGGGGCGACTACGACGAGGCCATCGAGGAGTACAAGCGCGTCAAGGAGTCCAACCCGTCCTACAGCCAGGCCCGCGTGAACCTGGGCATCACCTACTACTCGGTCAAGCGCTGGGAGGATGCCCTGGCGGAGTGGGAGGAGGTGCTGGACATGGAGCCGGACAACAAGAGCTGCAAGCTTTACATGCGCCTGGTCCGCCAGGAGCTGAGCAAGGAGCCCTGACGGTCCCCCCACGAGCCCGACCTGGATCCGCTCCCACCCGGAGATCACCCCAACCTGCCCAGGCGGGCCGCGGTCAAGGTCACGGCTGCCACCGCGGCGGTCTCTGCGCGCAGCACCAGCGGTCCCATGGTGACCTCCTCGAAACCTCGCTCCAGGGCCAAAGAGATCTCCTCTGCAGAGAAGCCCCCCTCAGGGCCCACCAGGAGGCGGATCTCCTCTGCGTCTCGAGCCGGCTCGAGCGCAAGAGAGAGCCCGGCCGCCCGGGAGGACTCCCAGAGCACGTAGCCCCTGCTTCCTCGCCGGGAGATCAGCGCCTCCACCAGCGGGGTCGCGCCGAGCACCTGCGGGAGGTGCGCTCGGCCACATTGTCGACAGGCCTGCCTGGCGACCTTGAGGTGACGACGATGACGCCGCCTGGCCGCCTCTCCAGTGGCCCGGACGGCGCTCCTGGAGGTGACAACCGGCACCAGGCGATCCACGCCCAGCTCGGTGGCCTTCTGGATCACCAGGTCCATGCGGTCTCCCTTGAGCTCGCCACACAGAAGGCTCACCCGCGGGGGCGGAGGGGGCTCCACCCGTCGGCGCTCCCGCACTCGCAGAGAGAGCGCGCCACCCCGAGCAGCGGTTATCACGGCCCCTGCCAGGAGCCCTGCCCCGTCGAAGAGCTCCACCTCGTCCCCTGGGCCCAGGCGCAGCACCCGGCGCAGGTGGTGAAACCCCTCCCCGTCGACCGTGACGAGATCTCCCTCCAGGGCGGAGGTCTCCAGGAAGGCCCTGGGACGGCTCACCCGGCGCCCCGAACAAGGTGAAGGCACAGCCAGTCTCCCTCTGCGGCCTCCCCGGCCAGGGTCAGACCTGCTCCCCCGTAGGCGACCACCATTGCCTCCCGATCCTCGGCCAGGAGCCCGGACAGCACCAGCGCCCCCCCTGGCGCCACATGGGCCTGCAGAGCTTCGGCGTGGACCAGGAGCACCGGGCGGCTCACGTTCGCGAGGATGAGATCGAACACTCCATCACCGCCGAGCTCACCCCTGGCGCTGATGCGGTGGGCCAGCCCGTTGCGCCCGGCGTTCTCCTCGCAGGCGCTGATGGCCAGCGGGTCGTTGTCCACGGCAACCACCTGCGAGCCGGGCCACAGCAGACACGCGGCGATGCCCAGGATGCCGGTGCCACAGCCAAAGTCCAGCACAGACCTCGGCTCGGACCTCCCCGCGGGCCAGGTCGCCAGCTCCCGCAGACAGAGCCGGGTTGTCTCGTGGAGGCCGGTGCCAAAGGCGGAGCCAGGATCCAGGGCGATGAGGTGCTCCCCTGGAGCCGGAGCGTGGTCGATCCAGCTCGGGCAGATGACAAAGGGATCCAGGCGCTGCAGCCGGAAATGCACCTTCCACGCCTCCCTCCAGTTCTCCCGGGGGATCTCGGAGGAGGCCAGCCGCACGGAGTCACCGTGCGCCGCTCGCAGGCTCCTGGCAAGGGCCTCCATGGAGGCGCAAAGCTCTGGTGCCATCTCTGGCTCCCCGTACACCACGAAGCGGACCGCCTGGGGATCGTCCTCCACCTCCTGCTCCTCGAAGCCACCGGGGCTGATCTCTCCAAGGGCGCCGACCGCGAGATCCGCCGCCCCGGCGGGGAGGGTCAGCTCCAGCTTCATGAGGGTCTCGGCTTTCGACATGGGTGACTCGAGCGAGGTCCGGGGGCGCGCCGGAGCCAAGGGCCCTGGCCCGCCCCCCGGAGGAGGGCTACTGGCAGGACGCGTTCGCAGCGCCGAAGGTGTCGACGGACATCACGCACCAGTCGTCACCGGAGTTGGTGTCCACCAGGCTGGAGCGGCCAATGGCAGTGCCGTTCGGCATGGCCGGAGGTGGGTCGGCGCCGTCGGTCCACTGGTCCGGCGCGGGGGGATCGTTGGTGTCTCCACCCCAGCGCACGAAGTCCACTCCATTGAAGGCGAAGGAGTCCACCAGGGCGCAGAAGCCGCCGGCATCGCTGGCCCAGTTGATGTTCTCCACGTGGATCCCCTGGTTGTCCACCTGGGGGCAGGTGCTCCCGGGTCCCTGGTTGCAGTCATCGATGATGGCCACGTAGGCGCCGGGAGCCAGAATGAACGTAGGCAGGTAGGTGGTGCCCCACCACTGGTAGCTGGAGAGCAGCGCAAAGCCCTCCAGGTCCACGTCGGCCCCGCTGTTGTTGTAAAGCTCCACCCGGTCGATGGGCTGGCCAGTGTCCACCTCGGTGATGAGAAGGGTGCCGGGCGGGGGAATGACCGGGCAGGGCTCGTTGGGGAGCCCCTGGCTCTCAAAGGTCTGGCACCAGTCGTCCATGGAGTCGGTGTCCAGTATCTCCGGGTTGCGGCTGAGCGAGAGGTCGTCGTCACCTGATCCCGGGAGGTAGTCGGGGCCGTCGGTCCAGGAGACCCCCGAGGGCGGCCCAAAGTCGGGACCACCCCAGCGCACGAAGTCCACCGGAGCGCCGTCATCTGAAACCAGCAGGGCCGAGCCGGGGCTGTCACCCCACCAGATGTTCTCGTGGAACTGGATCTCTCCAGGGCCGACCGTAGGGGGGCTGCCGTCGCCGTTCCACTCATCCAGCACCACCACCCGGTCGCCGGCAGCGAGCGGGTAGTCCGGGAGCTGGAGCTGCCCCGACACCGGGGCGCCGTTATTGTCCAGGCCGTTCCACTCGATGACCCAGTCCAGCAGGTTCACCGGCCCCCCCGAGAGGTTGAGCAGCTCGACCCAGTCGGGGTTCCCCATGCCGATCTCCACCATGAGCACGGTCGACAGGTTGCAGACTATCTCCGAGCAGTCGGGCACGCAGCGTGCCTCGGCGCCGTTGGAGCAGACAAACCCTCCCACGTCCGCGCCGTCGCAGGCCTCGGGCCCGTTCATCTGGCCATCGCCACAAAAGCCCGAGCAGCCGCTGTCGTCCACGTCCAGGCAGTTGCTCCCGCAGACCAAGGACCCCGAGTAAAAGCCCCGGGCAACACAGTCGTCGGCGCCGAAGTCCGCGCCATCGCAGTGCTCGGGGCCGTTGCGCACACCATCCCCACAGGTGCCCCCACACCCGGAGGTGTCGAAGCCGTCGCAGGTTGTCAGACAGGCCAGCTCCCCCGGGTAGAAGCCCAGGGACTCGCAGACCTCACCCCCGAGGTCGCTTGCGTCACAGCTCTCCGGGCCGTTGATCTCGCCGTCGCCGCAGGTGCCCACGCACCCGGTGGTGTCAAAGCTCTCGCAGTCCGGGCTGCACCCCAGGTCCCCGCCGTAAAAGCCCACGTCCGTGCAGGTCGCCCCGGCCAGGTCGCTGCCATCGCACACCTCGGGGTACTCTGCCCCACCGTTGCCGCACTCGGCCTGCTCCTCGCAGTTGCCCACGTCGAAGTGGCAGCTCTCGCCGCAGGCCAGGCTGCCGGCGCCCAGGCCAAGGCTTGCGCAGGACTCGCCACCGAGATCCGCGCCGTCGCACTCCTCGCCCGGCTCCAGCTCGTCGTTGCCGCACTCCCCTCCCCCCTCACACAGAGCCGTGTCGAAGCTGCACTCCGACGAGCAGGCAAGGGTGCCACCGGCAAAGCCCAGGTCCGTACAGTCGAAGCCGCCCAGGTTCGTGGCGTCACAGTCCTCAGGGTACTCGACCACGCCGTTGCCGCAGTCGGCCTGCTCCTCGCAGTCGCGAACCACGAAGCGACAGCTCGTGTCGCAGGCCAGCTCCCCGCCGCCCAGGTTCAGGCTCTCACAGGTGGCCCCGGCGAGATCGGCGCCGTCGCACTCCTCGAGACCCTCTGCGACACCATCTCAGCAGTACTCGTCGCTCACACCGGATCCGCCGCCGCATCCAGCCGCCACCAGCAGCCCCAGGGCCACACCAATCAGTATGCGCTTGCTCATTATCATCTCCTATGAAAGCTGGCTGTCGTATCCTGAGACCCATTTGAGCACAGTCTGGCCACGTACACAACAGCCAGCACACACTCGAATGACGACACCAGGGCTCGGCCGTGATCTCCGCCCCCTGAGCCGCCCTCGAAGTGGGCAAAGGATGTCCTCTCCTGGTGAAATAGTACACCTCCACCACTTGCCCCCTCGGGTCGGAAGTGGTATTAGGTAGCAGCCTTTTCAATCACCACCTCGACCCCGAGCAGCATCCCAGGGTGGCCGAGCGGCACAGGAGCGGAGACCATGGTGCAAAACGACCTACTGTATAACTCCATAAAGGTCTTTACGGCCACCAAGGCGCGCGAGCGCGGCGGGCTGGGTGAGAGCGTCACCCGCTGGATCCGCGACAACCCCGAGTGCGAGATAGTCAATGCCCAGGTGACCCAGAGCTCCGACAAGGAGTTTCACTGCCTCACCATCACGGTGTTTTACAACCGCCCCTGAGCCCTCAAATGCGCTGGGCCCCGACTGGCGGCCTCGCCGGCTAGGGATCCTCTCCCTTCGCGGCGGGCTCGGGGCCGACCCTGGCTCGACGGTCCGCGCCCTGCGACATCTCGCAGGTGCCGTCGAACTGGACCCCTTTTTGGATCTCCAGCTCTGGACAGCAGAGCTTGCCGCGCACTCGGCCGGGGGCGTGGATCTCTATGGACTCGAGGGCGGTGAGATCTCCCTCCATCTCCCCCTTCACGAGCAGCCGCCGCACCGACACGTCGGCCTTGATCTCAGCGCCCTCGCCCACCACCAGCGTGCCCTCGGAGAGGATCTCCCCGGAGAAGCGCCCGTCGATGCGCACCGTGCCTTCGAAGGTCAGCTTGCCCGAGAACTCACACCCCTGTCCCAGCAGCGTGGTGATATGTGCGTCACCGGGTCCATCGGATACTTGACCTGCTCCATCAGACATGGCCTACCTCTTCTTGCGACCTGAGCCGCAGTTTCTGAGCTTCACCCGAACCGTCTTTACCTTGCCGGGCTCCACCGGCAGCTTTACCACCTGCGGATCGCAGCGGTCAGACTCCAGCCGCACCTGGTGGAGCTCCTCCCTGGTGAGGGAGTCCAGCCGATGGGGCGTGTCGCCCACGTGCTTGCCACGGTAAAACACCTTGGCCCCAGGCGGGTCGGTGACCAGGAGCACCGACCCCTCCCGGGCCGCCAGGGCACGGCTGCTGAGAATGAAGATGGCCACACCCAGCAGCACCACGCACATGAGCACTCCCACCAGGATGAGCAGACGCTGGCCCTGACCTCGGCGGAGGTCCGCCTCCAGCGCCTCCACCTCCGCCACATCTGGAGAACCTCCCCAGCCCTCCTGAAAGGCTGGGGGGCCTGGCGCCGCCGGGCCTGGCGCCGCCGGGCCTGGCGCCGCCGGGCCTGGCGAGGCGGCTTGCTCCACCAAGAGCCCAGGCACGGGGGCCGCCAAGGCGGCCTCTGCACGGCCAACCCCTCGGCTCATCTCCTCCAGACCCACGAGCGGAACGGTCTGCTCCTCGTCGGGGTTGCTGGCAGCCCCCTCCGAGGCAGAGCCCAACTGCTGCCGAGACAGAGGACGATCGGGCATGGTCTGGCCCTGCTGGGTGCCGGGCAGAAGGGACGTCGAGCCCTGCAGCTCGTCCCAGGCAAGGGCGGCCGCCCCAACCGATCCCCCCGCGCCCGCTCCGGTCTGCTCAGCCCCGACACCGTGCATGGATGCCAGCACAGGAAGCCTGGGCGCTGGATCGTCCCTGTGATCCATCACCGGTGGATCGCTTATTATAGTCTCGTCATCGTCGTAGTCGTCATAGGAGGGCAACAGACGTGCAGGGCCGGTGCCCTCTCCCGTGAGGACCTCCAGGCTCAACAGGCTGTGGGTGGTCAAGGGCACGAACTCTCGCTGATCCATGAGCGCGTCGCCCCCGAGGGAGGCGGTCTCAATAGAGGCACCCATGCCAGCCACCTCCGCCGCCTGGCTCCGCTCCGTCAAGGCCACCGCCCGCTCCACCAGCGCGCGCAGGCGCCCTGCCGAGAAGCTGGGGGAGTGCGTGAACAGGAACCTCCTGAGGGCGACCTGGAAGTCGTGGGCCGTCTGGAAACGATCCTCTGGCCGTCTGGAGAGCGCCTTCATGACGATGCGCTCCAGCTCCTGGGGCAACCCAGGCCGCAGGCTGGAGGGCGGCTCGATCTCGCACTTTCGGACCTTGTCCAGCAGCACCCCGAGATCCTCATCCAGGTGCAGCATCTGCCCCACCAGGACCTCGTAGAGCACCACCCCCGTGGAGAACAGGTCGGTGCGGTGATCTATGGGGTCGCCCCAGGCCTGCTCAGGGGACATGTAGTAGTACTTCCCCTTTATCACCCCCACCGCGGTCTGGCGTGCCCGCACCGTGGCCTTGGCAATACCGAAGTCGGCCAGCTTCACCTCTCCGGCGCCAGAAAGAAGGATGTTCTGAGGGCTAATGTCCCGGTGGATGATTCGCAAGGGCTGCCCCATCTGGTCGGTGCAGCGGTGCGCGTAGTCCAGGGCCGCGCAGGTCTCCATGGCGATGAAGACCGCCACGTCCAGGTCCACCTGCTCCCCCTCGGAGGTGATGGCCCGCATGATGTGATAAAGGTCCAGGCCGTCCACGTACTCCATGGCGATATAGTGCACGTCACCGATGCGGCCCAGGTCGAAGACCTGCACGATGTTGGGTTGGGTGAGGTGGACCGCGATCTTCGCCTCCTCCACGAGCATCTCGATGAAGTGCTCGTCCTGGGAGTAGTTCGGATGGATCACCTTCAGCGCCACGAACTTTTCGAAGCCGGAGATCCCCGTCGCCCTGGCCAGGTAGATCTCCGCCATGCCGCCCACGGCGAGCAGCCTCACCAGCTCGTAGGGCCCGAAGCGGTCCCCTGGCCGCACCTCCCCGCGGGAAAGCGTCACGGTTTACCCGGCAAGGCTCAGGCGGCCGAGGCTGCCTCGGCGGGCGCCCCGGGGTGAACGTACACCCCCAAGGTGCCCGGCGAGCGCGTGGCGCCGCCCCGCTTGGAGAAGACCGCGATGGCCTCGGTGGCCACCCCGGGTGCGATGTTGATGATGTACTCCCGGGCTCGGCTGGCCACCAGGTATAGCCCCAGCCCGGCACCCATGGTCTTGCCGTCGATCTGCTGGCGGCTGTGGAGACACTTGTGAATATACCGCAGCACCGTCTCCTTTGTGAGGGTGCCGAAGCGGTCTCGCACGGCCACCCCGAAATGCGTCTCGGCGTTCACGTAGCGGATGGAGACCGGGCGTGGGCTGTCGAGGTCCAGCCGATCTTTGGGGGCCACGTTTGCGAACATGGATCGGCCGTACTCATCCACGGGGGCGTTGTACAGCGCATTCATGAGCAGCTCCTCGCACACCTGGGCGATGGTGGAGCGGATGGTCCGTCGAACCTTGGACTCCTGGGCAAAGGCCACTATTCGGTCGATGGCCTCGCTCCGACCACGGTAGTTTCTGAGGCGGAAGTAGTTCACCTCCTCGGCATTGGGGAGGTGCTTCTCGATGCCGAAGATGTCACCGGAGAGGAGCTTGCTCGCTGTCGTGGTCAGGCGATCCAGCCCCCTCTCATCCCCGATCTGGAGCACGTGATTGCACCTGGGATCCGCGATGAGGAAGGCCATGGTGGTGAGATCCGTCCCCGGGGGCACCAGAGCCACGAGCTGGGCGCTGGGGCGAACCTTGTCCAACAGCGCCCTGAGCTCGGACCGGTCGGCGGAAAACGCAAAGAAGATGAGATCGTGCGGCAGGGGATCCGGGGGCAAAAAGCTCGCACCCAGCATCCTGTCTGGTGCCAGGCCCAGACGCGCCAGGCAGGCCTCCAGGGGCTCGAGCATCTCCTCCGATTCGGCGATAACTATTGACTTGACCTCGCTAATCACGTCGTTTTTCCTGTGATGAGCCTCTTTAGAGCCCCTGGCCTACCTCTGGCAGCCCGCGGGCAGCTTCCATCCGATCCTCCCCAGAATCGGCCCCGAAGAGCCCCTACCAGGCTCCTGCCGAGCACTCCCTCAGCTCGGGGCTGCCAGAATAGTACCACAAGGACATGAAGCATGTAATGGAAAAGGTTGAGAAATCGGCCAGGGATGGGGAGGCGAGGGCCCGGCCGCCTCTCGAGGCGGCCGGGGAGAGCAGGGGGCTACTTCCCGGTGGGGCGGAGGCGGATCCGACGAGCGGCACCCTTGCCCGGGCGGACCCGGATGTTGGGGCGACCGCCCTTGCCACTGTCTAGGTACACCGGGGCGGTGGCGCCCTTGGCGATGATGGCGTCGTAGAGCTTGGCCAGGGGGATCTTCTTCTCGGCCATGAGCTTCTTGGCCTTGGCGATCTCCGCGTCGATGATCTGCTTCATGCGCGGGAAGGGGCGCACGCCGCGGATGTACTTGCCATTGATGAAGAACGCCGGGGTGCCACGGGCGCCCAGCTTGATGGCCTGAGCCTGATCGGCCTTGATGCGCGCCTGGTTAACGTGCTTCTCAATGTCACTCTTCAACCTGGCGGCGTTGAGGCCAATGGAGGTGGCGATCTTCTGGAAGAGCGCCATGTCCATCTTGGGAGCCGGGCGCGGCAGCGCGCGCAGCCACTCCCGGATGTTGGGCATGTTGGGCTTGCACTTGTCGGTGGGGAAGAGCTTGTCGTGCATGGCCCAGAACCCGGCGTTGCCTTTCTGGGCGAAGGCCGCCATGGCAGCCTCGGCGGCAGGCATGGCCTGGCGGTGGAAGCCCAGCGGGTTGTTCTTGAAGACAAACCTCACCTCGGTGGGATACGCCTTGGTGATCTGCTTCACCACGCAGGCGGCCCACTTGCAGTAGGGGCACTGGAAGTCGGACCACTCCACGATGGTGACCAGCGCGTGCTTGGGGCCCTTGCTGGGGCTCTTG
Organism: Myxococcota bacterium; assembly: GCA_024276595.1. Lineage (GTDB taxonomy): Bacteria > Myxococcota_A > Polyangia > HGW-17 > JAJRWW01 > JAJRWW01. The sequence goes on along the minus strand of JAJRWW010000032.1, from coordinate 2,670 downwards.
CCGTCGAGGGTCACCTTGTAGATGGCGTTGGGGTCGAGCTGCCGCCGTCGAGGACGCTGGCGTCTGGCCTTGCCGTCCTGGCCGGGCAGGTACTTCACCCGGGTAAGGGCGTTCTTCTGAATGTGAGCGTAGTAGGTGGCCACGGTGACGCCGCCCTTGCCGATGATGCTGTTGGCCTTCTTGATCTCCGCCTCCACGTACTTGATCATGCTGGCGGGGTCACGCCTGCCGCGGTACTTCTTGCCGTTTATGACCATGGTCGGAGTGCCTCGCACGCCGATGGTCTGCCCGGCCCTCATGCTCGCCCGGATGGCGGCCTGGTGCTTGTTGGTCTTGATGGCATCCAGGACCTTCTTGGGGTCCGCGCCCGCCTCCTTGGCCCACTTGGCCAGGTTCTCGTTGGTGATGTTCTTGTTGTTCGCGAACACGCTGTCGTGACATTTCCAGAAGGCGGCGTTGCCCTTCTGAAGGAAGACCTCGTGGCAGGCGGCCGCCGCGGGCATGGCATGCTTGTGGAAGCGCAGCGGGAAGTCGTACCAGACCACCTTCACGTCCTTGGGGAACTTCTTGAGCACCGCCGCCAGGGTGGGCTCCGCCCGCTTGCACCAGGGGCACTGGAAGTCGGACCACATCACGATGGTGACCTTGGCGTCCTTGGCGCCCCGGTAGGGACGCTTGTCGATGCTCACCTTGTATACGGCGTTGGGATCCTCCCGAGGGGGACGGCGGCGGCCACGGGCGTCCTTGCCCTTGTTGTTGGCTCCACCCATCTTGAAGGAGGCGGTCTTCATGATCTCGCGGTAGAGCTTTGCCCTGGCCACGCCGCTTTTGAGCAGCTTGTTGGCGTGCTGGATCTCCTCCTGGATGATCTTCTTGAAGTACGCAAGAGGCTTGGCTCCCCGCACGTACCGGCCGTTGATGAAGAAGGCCGGGGTGCCACGAGCGCCCAGGCGGCGGATCTGCTGCATGTCCTGGGTGACCTGGATCTGCAGGCGCCTGTTGTCCAGGTCCTTGGTGAACTTGGCCACGTCCAGGCCGATCTGCCTGGCGTAGGCGATGAGCTGGGGCTTCTTCAGCTTGCGCTGGTTCTTAAACAGTATGTCGTGATACTGCCAGAACTTGCCCTGCTTGTGCGCCGCCTGAGCTGCGACGGCCGCCAGCCGAGCGTCCTTGTGCATGGGCAGCGGGTTGTGCAAAAACACCACGCGCACGTCCCGCGGGAAGGCCCTCAGGACCTGCTTGATGGTACCGGCCGCACGCTTGCAGTAGGGGCACTGGAAGTCCGAGACCTCCACGATGGTGACCTTGGCCGTCTTGGGGCCCATGGATGCGTTGTGCGGGCGCGGGTAGATGCGATAGCGGGTCCCGGCCCCTGCGGCGCCCTCGCCCACGGCGCCGGCCGCGCCGGGCTCGCACTCCTGCTTGCCCTTGGAGCCAAAGCGGAGGGCAAAGCCTCCGATGAGCAGCCCGGCCACGAACACGGCGATCACCGAGATCACCACCGTGGGAACGGGCACACCTTCTGGTTTGTTGTTGCTGTGAGCCATTGTCTCTCCTGTGATTTGGTTCTTGGTTCGTTTCAAAAGCAGCGCCACGGACCCTGGCGCAGACCCTGCGCCAGAGCGGCCGACGAGCCGCCGCCCGAGATCTCCCCTGGAGATCCCGTGGCGGACATCGCGCTACCATGGATCCGGCGCTCGCCGGACCGTCCCAGGCCCGGCGGGAGCCGGACATCTGTCGATTCTGTCCTGGAAAGGTCAGGCCACCGAGCGTGGCGGCTCGAAGGGCGAATCGGGGAAGCCCTCCTCCGGTTCGCCTATGGATAGGGGGATGAGAGCAGCCCAGCGCGCACAGAGCTCCAGGGCGGTCTCGGGTGGAGAGAGCGCCTTCGCGGCAGCGATCCCCACCACGGCCTGAGAGGGCCGGGCCGGCACCGGGCTGCACCTGGTCCCACCGTCGCACATGGGCGTGGGATCGTCGTCGTCTTGCTGGCCAGACATGCCCACCGATGGGCGCGAGACCCGACCCGCGCCAATCTCCTCGGCGACATCCAGCACCTCGCAGTCGCTCCAGCTCACCACGGGCTCCGCGGGAGCCGACGGCTCGGTTCGCGCCTGGGGCCTGGGCCCTGCCGCGGTCTCGGTGACCGCTGGCTCGGCCCGCGCCAGGGACTCCAACGCCGATGCCCAGGGAGCGGCCACGCCAAGATGGCTCGCCGCCTCGGCTCCGAGCTCGGCCATGGTGGAGGCAGTCCAGGCCACGGCCGAGGGTCCGGCGAAGAGACCGGGCTCCTGTCCCCGGGCCACGACCGGGGTGGTCTGGGCCCAGAGCCCAACAAGAACCACCTGTGCCAAACTAAGCCTGAACATAAGCTCAACTGCCTCTGGTCCGAAGCCGGACCCATGGGCCCGACGCCAGCAACAAGGTGCGTTTTACGCCGCCCTTGGCCCGGATGCAACGGTTATTACCATTTGGAGAGGTGAACGCCGCTGCCTTGGACCGACGCTCCACCCTCCAAAGGCCTCCCGCAACCACCCGACCGTACCCTCACCATACGGCCATGTGGCCCTGCCTATTCCCGTGCGCAGCCCTCGAGCCAGGCAAGCCTGCCGGACGAAGGTGGTAGCTGGAGGCTAAAAGTCGATGCACGCCACGGTGCTCGTCTGAACC
>JAJRWW010000370.1 GCA_024276595.1 Myxococcota bacterium | reverse complement strand
GGCTCGAGCACCGCGGACGCCCCCTTCATCGACGCCACAGTTGTCGTCACGAACCCGCGCTGGATGCTGCCGGAGGACCTGGACACCCAGACGGACCTCCGCCCCGCAGGCGCCACCGCACCAGGGGAGGCTCCCCCTCCCAGCTTCCAAGGAGCGGCCCCCGCGCTGGACCTGCACGGAGAGCAGACCCAGCTCTTGAACGAGCCCTCTCTGGGCGGCGCATCAGCCGCACCTCGTGGCCAGAGCTCACACGCGCACCCCGGAGCAGAGGGCCCCGCCCTTGGGTTGGCGGACCAGCAGACCGCCATCATCTCCCTGGATCGGGATGGCTCCCCCGACGACTGCATCCCTGCACCGGCGGCCCCCACCGCTGGCCCGCTCGCGATCCCGGACATGGCCGCCCCCCCTCAGCCGCCCCCGGCAGCCACGGCTTCCCCCGGAGCCCAGCGCCCCTTTTCGGGAGGGAGGCGGATCCACCTCCTCCTGGCTGGCCTCGCCCTGGCCGCCGGTGTGATCATTTTTTGGCTGCTTGTCAGGTGACCACCGCCACCGGAGCTCCACCAGCCGCAGCTCGGGCGATCCTCCTGTTTGCTCTTGGGCATGGGCCCCGGTAGTATGAGCAGCCATGTGTAGGCCACAACGACGCGGACGCGCCGCCGGCCCGCCGCCCCCACCGGGAGAGGCCTGAGGTGGAGGAGCGCCGACGAAGGGTCTACCTGGCCACCTTGCTCATGGGCGCCTCCTTTTGCCTGGGCACTGTCGGCTACTACGTGATCGGTGGCGGCTCCTGGGACCTGCTGGACTGCGCCTACATGACAGCGGTCACCTTGACCACCGTCGGCTACAGCGAGGTTGTGCCCGTGAGCGCAACCCCGGCGGGGCAGGCGTTCACCATCGCGTTCATGATGACCGGCGTGGCCGCCGTGCTCTACTTTGCATCCACCTTCATGGCGTTCATCGTGGAGGGAGATCTCCGGACCCTGCTCGGGAGCAAGCGAATGGAGAAGATCACCAGGAACATGAAAGACCACTACATCGTCTGCGGCGTGGGCCGCACGGGACGGCACACGGTGCGGATGCTCTACAGGGCGGGCATGGGCGTGGTGATGGTCGACCAGTCCAAGAGCCACCTCAAGGCGGTGGTGGCAAGGGAGGGGGCCACCCTGCCCTACGTGGTGGGAGACTGCACCGAGGAGGCCACGCTGAAGGAGGCCGGCCTGGGCCGAGCGCGAGGCCTGCTCTGCGCCCTCGACAGCGACCAGGCCAACCTCTACACGGTGCTCACCGCCAAGGAGCTCCGGCCGGACCTGCGGGTGGTCGCCAAGGTGAGCGACAGCCAGGCCGCCAGGAAGTTCAAGATGGTCGGGGCCGACGAGGTGGTGGCCCCAACGGAGCTCGGTGGCAAGCGCCTCTTCGCCCAGATGACCGAGCCCGCGGCGGCCGCCTTCCTGGAGCGGCTCACCTTGCCGGACCAGCTAGACCTCATGGTGCGGGAGATCCGCCTGGGGCCCGGCTCTCCCCTGGCCGGGCAGACCCTGGCGGAGGCGGACCTGCGCCAGCAGGTGGGGAACGTCCTGGTCCTGGCGATAAGACAGCCAGAGGGCGGCGAGCTGCTGTACAACCCAAAGCCCAGCAGCCGGCTCCCTCCCGGCGCATCGGTCATGGCCATGGGAGCCGCGGAGGATCTTGATCGCTTCCGGGACCTGGCCAGGTAGCGGGCTGCTACCGCACGATGGTCATGCAGCCGAACTGCACCTCCACGCTGCGGCTTTCGTTGGGCGCCGCCTCCAGGGCTCCACAGGTGCTATCGCAAAGGATCACAACCGTGGGGTTGGTGTCGTCGTCGTAGTACCAGCCCCCCTCCGAGCCGCACCCACTGGCGTCTGCGACCTTGCCCAGCCGCTCAGCACCTCCACCGGTGTCCACCCAGACATTGATGAGGTCGCGCTGAAAGGTCATCTCGGGTGGCGGATCTGGAATGGCGATGGTGCAGTCGATTCGGCTGGTCTGCTCCACTGCGGTGGCCACGGCGTCAAAGAAAGGGGCCCAGGCGGCGCTGCCATCGCATATCTGCGCGCGGACCCCACCTGTGGCCAGCACCAGGCTGGTGTAGGTGGGCCCGGACGAGGGCGGAGTGGAGCTGTCGGGGTAGACGCAGGTCACGCCCGGGTCGTTGGGGTCGCCCCAGCCGTAGATCGCGTTGAATGTGTAGCCGGCAAAGAGCCCCCCATAGGACGGGGTCAAGATCCCCGGGCCCAGCACCGTGCTGTTGAAGGGGTTGCCCCCCCCGGGGAAGTCCTAGAGGGATGTGTCCACGAGCGGAGGGTCGCCCGGCGCGCAGGTGGCCCCGGCGGGCAGCGCGCAGGTGCGGGCGTTGTCGTCGGTCACGAGCACGAGCGTCTTGGTGGCCTCCGGCCTCAGGAGCTGGAGCCACGGCTCGCTGCCCCGGGAGTCCAGCGCCGTGTACCCGGCGGTCTGGCCCAGGGTGCCGAGAAGCTGCTCGATGGGCTGTGTGCTCCGGATGTCCACGCTGACGTGGAAGAACCTCGGCCCGTCGCCGCAGGCGTTGTCCGCCGAGAGCGGAGGTGGAATGCACACCCCGTATCGGTTGGACCCGCCAATGGACAAAAGCCCCTGCCCCCGCAGGCTGAGCAGGATGACGCGGTAGTCGAGCGCCCGGGAGTCCACCAGGGCGGCGAAGTCGTCCAGCCCGTTTTGCACCTCCTCGATGGCGGGGGCCATGCTCACTGAGTTGTCCACGACCCAGATAATGTCCACGGGCAGGCTCTCCACCTGCGCCATGGCCGTGGCGCTCTCACAGGCCGCATCCGGATCCAGTGGGCCTCGGT
>JAJRWW010000369.1 GCA_024276595.1 Myxococcota bacterium | reverse complement strand
GTGCCCGGTGCCCGGTGCCCGGTGCCCGGTGCCCGGTGCCCGGTGCCCGGTGCCCGGTGCCCGGTGCCCGGTGCCCGGTGCCCGGTGCCCGGTGCCCGGTGCCCGGTGCCCGGTGCCCGATGCCCGATGCCCGGTGCCCGATGCTCGATGGCCGGTGCCCGGTGCCCGATGCCCGGTGCCCGGTGCCCGATGCTCGATGCCCGGTGCCCGATGCCCGGTGCCCGATGCCCGGTGCCCGCCTCCGAGCCCGAGGCACCGCGCCCGTGCGCCCATACAGCCCTCGGGCTCGATGGTCGGATTCGGGTCTTGGTAGGAGGGGGGCTAAGGCCAAGGCTAGGGCTAGGGCCCAATTTTTTCGCCCAACGCGAATTTGCGACTCGCGTTTGCGAGTGCCGGCCGAAGGCCCAACCGTGCGACATCGATTCGGAGTCACGGAGCGTAGCGAAGTGACAACGAATCGATCCTAGCAAATGGGCGCCAGTCCTTGCCCTGGTGGGTGGCAGCGGCTATCATCCTGGCCGGACGTGCTACTTGGAATGACCCTGCTGCTGACCATGCGCTCATCTCGTGGGTCGGGCTGGTCGGGCTCTGCGGCGGCTTGCCTTGTCGTGAACCTCGCCAGATCGGCGTCTGCTCCTGTTGCGGGCTCGACGCTTGCCCTCGGCGCAAGATCGACGCTCGTCCTGGTCGCCTGGGCGATCCTCGCGTTGCTCGCCTGGGCGACGCTCACCCTCGCTTCCTGCTCGGCGCCAGCGTTGCCTGGAGGATACCAGGAGGCGGAGAGGCTGGAGCGGGCCGGGCGCTTCGGAGAGGCCAGGCTGCGGTACGCAGAGGCTGCGACGGGGTGCAGGCGACCCAGGGCAGACTGCGCCCTTGTGGCCATGCGGGCGGCTCAGATGTACGTGAGGATGGGGCGTCCCAAAAAGGCCGTGGCGGCCTTTCTGAGGTTGGCACGGGGGAGGGGCGCCGGGCTGCAGGTGGGCGCGAGGGCGCTGTACCGAGCCGCCTCGATCCTGGATGACCTGGGTGAGGCGAGGCGCGCGGAGTCGTTGCTCTTCGAGACAATCGACAGCTACCCCGAGATGCTGGCTGCGGACGACGCCTTGCGGCGCCTGGTGGATCTGTACAGGCGGCAGGGGCGCGTAGGGGCCCTGCTGCCGCTGCTGAAGCGGCGCTTCTTGCGCCTCGTGCGAAACGACATCGCCGACAACCTCCTGTTCGAGGCTGCGGAGATCTTGCGGCAGGATCTGGGGCAGCGCGACGCCGCGGCTGCCCTCTACCTGGAGCTGGCTCGGACCTACCCCAAGAGCCCGCTGCTGGACGACTCCCTGTGGCTCGCCGGCCAGATTCGACGGCAGCAGAAGCGCTACCGCGACGCCATCCTCATCTTCAAGCGGCTCCTGGCCACGAGGGAGGACGCCTTTGGCGGCGCCTCGTACCTCTCCGAGTGGCTGGACGACGCCCAGCTCGCCATCGCGAAGATCTGGCTCCTGGGTCTGCGAAGACCCAAGCGTGCCCAGGCGGAGCTTCGGGAGCTCATCAGCTCCTTTGACAGCTCGGTGCTGAGAGACGACGCACAGCACTGGATCGTGCTTTGCGAGGTGGAGCGGGGGCGGCTCAGGCAGGCGAAGATGGCCCTGGCAAAGCTGCGGCGGGATTACCCCGACAGCCGCTACGCCAGGGCCGGCTCTGGGAAGGCCCTGGACCTCTGGTTCGCTTTCAGGCAGGCTGCGCGAGGCTCCCGCACCAGGGAGGCCTGTGCTCTGCTGGCCCGCCTGGGTGCGCTCCGGCCGCGCCCCTGGCTGGCAGCGCACGCGCCGCGGATCCTGCCCTGGCCTCGCTGTCCTTTCGTCGCCGCGCCACCCCCATCAGACGGGGGGCGCAGGTGATTCGGCTCAAGGGAGTCCACAAGCGCTGGGATCGACCGGTCCTGGACGGGCTGGATCTTCACCTGGAGCGGGGTGTGGTGTGGGGGCTAATCGGGCCAGCCGCCAGCGGCAAGTCGGTGCTCCTCAAGACCGTCTGCGGGCTGGAGAAGCCCACCAGCGGAGAGGTCTGGGTTGACGGGCAGGAGATCAGCGGCATGGACGAGCGAGAGATGATGAAGGTGCGCCGCAAGTTCGGCATGCTCTTTCAGAACAACGCGCTGTTCGATTTCATGGACGTGGGCCAGAACGTGGCCTTCCCCCTCGTGCGAGCGGGTGGCGTCGACCCCGAGGAGATCGAGGAGCGGGTGGCCAGCCGCCTGAAGGCGGTGGGCCTCTCGGGTAGCGAGAGGAAGATGCCGAACGAGCTCTCGGGTGGGATGCGCAAGCGCGTGGGCATCGCCAGGGCCACAATCGCCTCCCCGCCGATCGTTGTCTACGATGAGCCCACCGCGGGGCTCGACCCGGTGACGACCTCCAAGATCTACGACCTGCTGCGGGCCATCCAGGACCAGAGCCATGCCACCGTGATGGCGGTCTCATCCGACATCAACGCCCTGCGCACCTTTGTCGGGCGAATTGCGATGATCTACCAGGGGCGGATCATCTACGACGGCCTGGAGTCCGAGCTGGACGGCTGCCAGGATCCGGTGGTGCACCAGTTCATACGAGGGGAGCTGGAGGGGCCGCTCTGATGGCACGACCCTCACGATTGTTGCTGGATCCCCTCGGGGCCGTGGGCGGCGCGGTGATGGACATCGCCACGCACCTGGGCGCGGTGGTGACGCTCCTGGTGCGGGTGCTCAGGAGCCTGGTTCCGCCGCGCTTCGACCTGCCCGAGCTTTGGCGCAACCTGTACAAGATGGGCAATCAGTCGGTCCCCATCGTAATGCTGACCGCTTTTTTCGTGGGCGGGATCATGGTGGTGCAGTCTGCGGTCTTTATGAAGCGTTTTCAGGCCACCTCCCTGCTGGGCTGGGGGGCGGGCTACTCGGTTCTCCGTGAGGTGGGGCCCATACTCATTGGCCTCATGTTCTCCGGGCGGGTGGGCTCCAACAACACCGCCGAGCTGGGCACCATGGTGGTGACCGAGCAGATTGATGGTCTCAGGGCCCTCTCCATCGATCCCATGCGCTACCTCATAGTGCCGAGGGTGCTGGCCATGGTGATCATGCTCTTTCTGCTCACGGTGCTCGGGGATCTCGTGGCCCTTTTTGGGGCCATGCTCTTTGGCAAGCTGATCATCGGCCTGGAGTTTGGCGTCTTCTACGCCGGGCTGGTGAGCTCCTTGGGTGTCTCTGACCTCACCCACGGGCTCGTGAAGGCGCTGGTGTTTGGGCTGATAATTGCCCTCACCTCCTGCCACTTTGGCCTCAACGTCAAGGGGGGCGCCGTGGGCGTGGGGCGGTCGGTGAACTCGGCGGTGGTGGGCTCTGCTCTGGGGATCGTGCTGTCGGACTACTTCCTCACCTACGTGCTTACATGATGTGCCGCGACCATGAGTGACATGACATACACATCGGGTGGCGAGCCGCCGCTGAGGTTTCCCAAGACGGTGCTCTTCAAGGTGGGCGGCGCGACCTTCGGGATGGTGGACGCCCTGCTGGAGTTCCTCCGGGTGCTGCGGGGGACCATCCGGTTCTCCATCTGGGGGAAGCGCCCCAAGGGCGAGGTGCTCAACCAGATGTACCAGGTGGGCAACAGGTCGCTGCTGTTTGTGTGTGTCACCCTCGGCTGCCTGGGCATGGTGCTGGTGTACCAGATCCTCCTGCAGGTGAACCGGATAACCGGGGACACCTCCCAGGTGGGGGCCGAGTTCATCAAGGGCATGGTGCATGCCTTCGTGCCCAGCCTCACGGCGATGATGATCGCCACCCGTGTGGGTGCAGGCATCGCCGCGGAGATCGGCTCCATGATGGTAACCGAGCAGGTGGACGCTCTCCGCATGTGCGGGGTGGAGCCCATCGAGTATCTAATCGCTCCGAGGTTCATCGCCACCCTGACCATGACAGTAATCCTCACGGTGATAGCTCTGGCGGTGGCCGTGGGCGCCGGGAGCCTCATGGCCTGGGGCTCGTTCGGGGTCAACCCCGCCGTGTTCCTCTCCTTCGACAAGGTGACGCCAGGGGACATGATAACCGGGATCACCAAGGCCGTGGTTTTCGGTGCGGCCATTCCGGTGGTGTCCGGCTACTGCGGTCTCACAACCCGGGGTGGCTCGGAGGGTGTGGGCTCGGCCACCACCCGCGCGGTCATCAACAGCTCCCTCGCGGTGATCGTGCTGGACTTCATCCTCTCGGCGCTGGCCTACTTCTTCCTGCAGTCCAAGGGGCTCTGAGCCATGACCATCGAGTTCAGGGACGTGCACAAGAGCTTTGGCGACAAGAAGGTCCTCAAGGGAGTCACCCTCAAGGTGGACAAGGGCGAGGTCATGTTCATCATCGGCACATCCGGGGTGGGCAAGTCAGTGACCATCAAGCACCTCATCGGCCTGCTCAAGCCCACATCGGGCGAGATCCTTCTGGATGGCCAGCCCGTGCACGACCTCAAGGAGAAGTACTACTACCCCATCCGCAAGCGCTGCGCCATGGTGTTCCAGAGCTCGACCCTGTTCGACTCCCTCTCGGTCGTGGAGAACGTGATCCTGCCCCTGCGCAAGCACAAGCGGCTGCGGGAGGTGGCGGCACGCAAGGTGGCCCTGGAGCTGCTCGGCAGGGTGGACATGGCCGACTTTGCCGACCGCTTTCCGGCGGAGCTGGGGGACGGCATGCGCAAGCGGGTGGCGATTGCCAGGGCCTTGACCCTGGACCCGGAGTACGTGCTGTTCGACGAGCCCACCACCGGCCTGGACCCGGTCTCGGCCCGGAGAGTGGATCGGCTGATCCGAGAGCTGTCTGATGAGCTGGGGGTCACTTCCATCGTGGTCTCCCACGACCTGGAGTCCATCTTCTCCATCGCCGACCGGGTGGCCATGGTCTACAAGGGGCGCATCGCCATGGTGGGTACGCCGCGCCAGCTCCGGCAGTCGTCTGACCCGGTGATCCAGCAGTTCATCACCGGCCAGTCCAGCGGCCCAATGGAGACTCCAGGGTTTTGATTCAGGTGGTGTCCTCGTCGAAGAGCCCGGCGGCCCCCGGCCATGGCCGGTCGGATGACCGGGGCACTACTGGCAGGTCCCCTGGTAGGCGCAGGTGACACTCTCCAGGAGCGCGCCGGGGACCTGCGACAGGAACTCCAGCTTGCTCGCGAGTGGAACCGAGGCCGCCACCTCGACCTGGTCGGAGGGGAGCTCCTCGGAAGGGGTGGCCAGCAGGACCGTGATCACCTGGCGCATGATGTCCACGTGGGACTGCTCCAGGTCGAAGTTGGTCAGGCCCTCGCCGTCAATGAGCAGCGACTCGTACACAGTGTACCTCGCCAGCTCGGCGGGGGTTATCTCCCCGTCCACCGCTGCCATGGTGAAGAGGTCTCCCAGGGCGGCCAGGCGAGCGTAGGAGGGCAGGCTGCGCCAGCGGGTCACGAGGCAGCTCTCTGCCTCCTGGCGGGCCTGGGCGTTCTCCGCCTCTCCGGGGAGCGCCACGCTGGCGGCGTCCAGGGCGAGCTGCCTGGCCTCGTCGGTGAACCATTCCCAGCTCCCGTCCACCCAGGAGGCTCTGCCGAGGAGGGCAGCGAGCAGCCTCTGCTCCGTGGCGTCGACGGTGGAGTCGGCGGTGAGGATGTCTCCCAGGGCCAGGGCCGCGCAGCGCCTGTCCGTGGCCGTGGCCAGGTGGGGAGCTGCGAAGGTGGTGAGGCGTGCGGCCCAGGGGGTGAAGGCCACCTGGGCGTCCCGGCCGACGCGAGTGGTCATGTAGGCTGAGGCTGCGGCGTCTGCTACTACCGTCAGCCCGAGCGTAAGGTAGCCCAGGATCTGGTGGACAGTGCGCACGGTGGCTGCCCTTGCGGCGGCAGAGGCAGCCAGCTCGGCTCCCCTGGTGCCCATGTGGGCCATGAGCGAGAGGATGGCCCTGGAGGCCAGCGAGCGCACGGCGGCGCCGACGCTGGTGCCCACGCCAGCCCGAAAGGCAGCGCTCGCCAGCAGCCCGAAGCCCAGGTTGGTGGCGATGACTGTCCGAACCTCTGTGGATGAGAGCAGGTCCATCATGGTGGAGGCCACCAAGAACAGGTTCAGGCCCTCCCGCACATCCACCCCGTAGAGCATGGCTATCTCCAACGAAAGCCTCGCGCGGATGCGGAAGTCCATGATGGTCTTGTGGGAGAAGCTGACCAAGATTCCCGCAACCGGAATCAGCCCCTCCACGCCAGCCACTGCGCTGGCGCCGGCAGATGCGAGCTGGTAGTGATCCAGGATGCGCTCCACCCGCTGCTCCCTGGGCTCGGAGAAGGGGAACGACTCGTCGAAGAGGGAGGGCAGGTCGTCCAGGTTGCCAAGCTGCTCGAACATCAGGGCATAGAGCTTGCCGGCCACGCCGGACTCCCGGAGGAGATCCAGTGAATCGCGCATGCCGGCGGTGAGGTCTCTGCGAGTCCCGGGATCCGCCTCGGTCCCGAAGTCGTCGGCCTTGCCGAGGTTCTCCGCCTCCGCAGCCGAGCCAACCGGCACCGAGAGGGCGGCGACGTAGTGCGCCACCAGCATTCCCAGGGGGCCATCCTGGGCAGCCGCCAGGAAGGCCTGGCGTTGCTGCTCGTCGGCGTCCGGAGGCAGCGCCTCGGCCATCATGGTCAGCTCCGCGAGGGCCTCCCTGTCGACCGGATCCAGCTTGACCAGGAGATCCTGTACGCCGGAGACCAGGAGCCGGGCGTTGTCTCTGGCGTCTCCCAGGCCCAGCAGCAGTCGGTCCTGCCCGGTCATGGCGGAGCGGATGGATGTCTGCTGCTCGGTGGGCCAGCAGAGGTCCGCGGAGGGATCACACAGGTCTCCGTCCGCCTTGCCTCCGAGGCCAAACTCAGGCGCCGCGGCCAGGTCATCGGGTCCGGAGCCCTGCTGGCAGGCCGCCCAGCACAGAACCAAGAGGGCCGCGGCCAGGAGGCCGCAAGAGCCACACCAACTTCGGCGAGTCACCAGGAGATCGGATCCCATCAGCCAAGGCTACCCCAGGGCGGTTTGACATTGCAAGCGCATCAGCGCATCGGTCTCATGTCAACGCAACGCATCCCAGAGGTCGCCTCGGTGGGTCAGGCGTCTGGGAGCTCGACATCTCCGAGGGTCATGACCTCGATCTCACCGTCGAGGCCGCCCTTAACCGGATCGTCGGTCTTGACCATGTGGCCGCTCAGATCCGCGTGGACCCTGGTCTTGTGCACCTGGCCGCCAGGGGTTGTGAGCTTGAGATAGATGTCGGGCCGGCCCTCCCCGGGGGAGAAAGGCGGTGTGTAGTCGGCCTGGGTGAACTCCACGCGGAACTTCCCGTTCTCCCCGGTCACCGCCCTTCCCAGGTGGTCGTCCACGAGCACATCCTCGTCAAAGACCTCCACGGTGACACCCTCCACCGGACGCCCCCGTGGGTTGACGACTCGCCCTGTGACCGCTTCCCAGTACTTGTCCTCTCCGCGCATGTGGTTCCCTTTCCTTGGCGTGGGTTGCCCGTCCGCGGGTATCGCTCATCAGCAGGACGGATTGCGACATCATAGCCACGCGTGCTCCGAATTGAAGCGAAAAAGCTGGTTGGCCATTGCGGGAGGCCGAGGGCTCGGGGATGGGGCTGGGGCCGAGGGCTCGGGGGCGGGGGCTGGGGCCGGGGGCTCGGGGATGGGGCTGGGGCCGAGGGCTCGGGGACGGGGGCTTGGAGGTGGGGCTGGGGATGGGGCTCGGAGGTGGTGTCGGGCGCCCGAGCCGGGTCAGCGTCGCCTGCGCTGGTAGGCGCCGAAGGTCTGACCCTTGAAGGTCAGGATCGAGTAGGTGCCTAGGTTGCCGAAGTCCCTCGGTCCGATGACCTTGAGGGTGCGGTCCAGGGACTTGGCGGTGTCGGTGAAGGCCTGGAGGTCGTCGACCTTGAGGAAGGTCAGCCAGACGTCGGCGGGCTCATCGTCGAGGGGTTTGGCCACCATTCCCCCCGGGCCGTTGCCGTCCTCGACCATGTACCAGGTCCGATCTCCTGAGGTCTTCTCGGTGAAGGTCCAGCCCTCGCAGAGCTGCTTGTAGGCGGTGGCCGCGGCGTCGATGTCTGCGGTGAGCAGAACGTGGCGCAAGAAAGTGGTGCTCATGGTTCCTCCTCCAGTTGATGGTTGTCCGCACTTAATGTCACAGCTTTGCCGTATTTGTGACATCCAGAGATTTGATCGACGGGGCCCGAGAGTGAAGGAGATTGAGCTGCAATAAGTGCCCCCGCGGTGCTGCCCATGCAGAAGCTGCAGAGACTGCAAAGGTGTGGTAATTTCGGGCGACTCCAGCGCGCTCGGCAAGGCAGCTCCCTGCGGCTGCGTGCCTTC
>JAJRWW010000368.1 GCA_024276595.1 Myxococcota bacterium | reverse complement strand
CGACCTGATGGATCGGCTGGACCTGATCCAGACCATCGAGAAGCTGCTGTAGGGCCTTTCGGGCTCAGGGGGCGTTGTGCTCGCCGGAGAGCCCTACGTCCCGGCCATGGGCCTGGTGCGGGCCCCGGCCCTAGAACTCGATCGCCCTGCTGGGGGCGATGGCTGCTGTTGAAAACCAGCCCCTTATGGGATATAGATTCAGCGGTCCTTTGGGCCCCCATGGCCACCCCCCCCAGGAGGAAGCGCAAGATGGAAATCTCTGAGCAGCTCAGCAAGGTAGCCGAGGATCTCAAGGTGCAGGCGGAGTTTCTGGGCGCCCAGGTCGTCGTGTATGAGTCCACCGAGCCGGGTCGAGAGCGGCTGCGGGAGCTGGTGGACCTCGTGAAGAAGGCCGCCGAGCTGCTGGAGGCCGGCCCGCCCGCGGTGGCCGCCACAGCGGAGGCGGCAGGGGTGGGGGACGACGCAGCCTCGGAGGCGGAGGAGGAGGTGGTGGAGCGGCCCCAGGACGAGGATGACATGGAGGGCTGGCTGGCTTTCCTGCTCCAAAACCCCCAGGACGAGGGCGCCCAGGGCAACGTCCGCAGGCTCATGGAGGCCGCCGAGAAGGAGGGTGACTGGGAGCGTGTGGCCGACGCTCACCTGATCTTTGGCGAGCTGGCTGAGGAGACCTCCGAGAAGGTGGAGCACCTGGAGGAGATGGCCCGCATATACGAGCAGGAGATTGGAGACCTCGGCAAGGCCTTCGACGCCATGCTGGTGGCCTCGGGGACAGAGCCCACGAGGGACGACTTGTGGAAGGAGAGCGAGCGGCTGGCCGAGGCCACGGAGCAGTGGGGCGACCTGGTCTCCGCCTTGAACGAGGTGGCCCCGGTGGTGGGGGACGCGTCCATGGCTGCGCCGCTTTGGCTGCGGCTGGGGCGAGTGTACAACGAGCGGCTGGAGCGCCCCGACTACGCCGTGTCGGCCCTGTGGCAGGCGCTGGAGAAGGACCCTGGCCTGGCGGATGCCTGGGACGACCTGGCCAGCATCTACAAGCAGAAGGAGCAGTGGGAGGACCTGGCGCAGGTGCTGCGCAAGCGGCTGCTCTCGAGCGAGGAGGACCAGGAGCGGGTGTACTTCACCATGGAGCTGGCCGACCTGTACGAGTCTCATCTCAACGATCCGGGGGAGGCCCGGATGCTGTACGACGAGGTGCTCAAGCTGGATCCCGACAACGAGGACGCGGAGCTCTCCCTGGAGGCCGTGCTTCGTCGCCTGGGGCTCTGGGAGCCCCTGGTGACGCTGCTGTTGCGGCGGGCCGGCCGGAACCCGGACAATGAGCTGGGTCGCAGGGCTCGGCAGGAGGCAGCCAACCTCACCCGCACGGAGCTGGAGGATCCCGAGGCCGCGGCACCCCACCTGGAGAAGATCCTGCAGGTGGAGCCGGACAACATGGACGTGCTCGTGGCCCTGTACGAGGTGTACGAGGAGCTGGGGGACACCACCAACTTCCTTCGGGTGGCCGAGCGCCGCTCGGAGCTCACCGAGGACAAGGCGGAGCGGATCCTCATCTGCCGGCGCGCGGCGGCGGAGATGATGTCCACCAAGGAGCTGCGCGTCAAGGCGGCTGACGCCCTGGAGAAGATCGTGGAGCTGGATCCCGATCAGGAGGAGGTGTACCGCGACCTGGAGGGGCTCTACATTCGGGAGGAGGCCTGGGACGAGCTCGTCTCGGCCTACAGACGTCACGCCAACATCGCCGAGTCCAGCCCGGTCAAGTGCGAGGTGCTGCGGGCCATGGCCGCGGTGCTGGACGAGCAGCTCGGGGATCGGGCGGAGGCGGTGGACGCCCTGCACGAGGCCCTGGAGGCGGACGGAGAGGATCTGCAGGCGCTGGTGTACCTCTCGGGGCTGCTGGAGCGGCAGGAGGACTGGGTGGAGCTGGTGGACGTCCTTTCCAGGCGTGCCGAGATAACCACCGAGGAGTCGGACAGGGTGGACCTGCATCGGCGCATCGGCGAGATCACTCTCCAAAAGCTCGGAAACCAGGAGGAGGCGGAGCAGCGCCTCATGAAGGCGCTGGAGCTGGACCCCGACAACGCGGGCGCGATGATGGCGCTGGTCTCGCTCTACCGGGAGCGGGAGGAGTGGCTGCGCGCAGCCAACATGCTGGCCGAGGCGGAGCAGGCCACCGGCAACCGCCTGGAGAAGGCCCGGCTGCTCTTCGAGGCGGGGGAGATATTCAGGGAGCACCTGGATGACGTGGACAAGGCGGTGAGCATGTACGCCAAGGCGCTCATAGTGGACCCCGAGCACGAAAGGTCCGCGTCGGTGCTCTCTCAGCACTACTACGACACCGCGCAGTGGGAGGAGGCCGAGCCCCTGCTGGAGATGCTCCTGCGCAAGACCGACGAGAAGAAGCGCAAGGTCCGCCTCCACCTGCACACCCTCCTGGGCATGACCTACAAGCGCCTCAAGAAGGCAAAGAAGGCCATGGAGCAGCTCGAGATCGCCCGGGAGATGGATCCCACATCCCTGGAGGTGCTGCGAGAGCTGGCAGACCTGAAGTTTCACATGGAGAGCTGGAAGGACGCCGCAAACCTGTTCCAGGCCCTCCTCGTGGC
This sequence comes from Myxococcota bacterium, assembly GCA_024276595.1. Taxonomy (GTDB): domain Bacteria; phylum Myxococcota_A; class Polyangia; order HGW-17; family JAJRWW01; genus JAJRWW01. The sequence continues at coordinate 4,030 of JAJRWW010000368.1, read as the reverse complement.
CCACAGGGACGCCATGGAGCCGGCCGAGCTGGTGGAGGTTTACCACCGGCTGGGCAGCACCAAGATGGAGCTGGGAGAGAAGGACAAGGCGCTCAACCTGTTCGAAAAGGCCCTGGGCATAGATGCCACCTACGAGCCCTCGGTGCAGGCGGTGCTGCTCTTGCGCGAGGAGGGGGGAGACTACGAGCGGATCATCGAGACCAAGCGTGCCCTGCTGGAGCGCGCAGAGAGCGATGAGGATCGGCGTCGCTTTGCCACGGAGATCGGCGATCTCTACGCCGGCAAGCTCGAGGATCCCGACAAGGCGCTGGAGTACTACCACCAGGCGGCAGAGCTGAAGGCCGACGACCGGGGGCTGCTGCACAAGATCCTGGAGATCCACACCCACCGGGAGGCCTGGGACCAGGCGGTGGAGGTGGTGCTGGAGCTGGCGGACCTGGAGACCAGCACACAGATCAAGGCCAAGTACCTGTACACGGCGGCCCTGGTGTTCCGAGATGAGCTGGGTGAGCAGGACAAGGCCCTGGAGGAGCTGGAGCGCTGCCTGGAGGCGGATCCGGGGTTCTCCAACGCCTTCGAGGGGATCAGCAAGATCCTCACTGAGCGCGAGGACTGGCATGAGCTGGCGCGTGCCCTGCGGCGGCAGTTCAAGCGGCTCCCGGATTCCACCCCGGCCGCGGAGCGCATCGCCCTGCTGGACCACCTGGGCTCGATCTACAGCGACAAGTTGGGCGAGGTGGACACTGCCGTGGCGGCCTTCGAGGCGGCGGATGAGCTGGACGTGGACAACGCTGATCGGAAGGCCAAGCTGCTCTCCCTCTACCTGAAGGCGGGTCCGGACAAGGTGGACAAGGCCATCGCCCAGCACCACGCCCTGCTCCGCCAGAGCCCCTACAAGATCCAGATCTACAAGGACCTCACGGAGCTGTACATCCGCACTCAGCAAAAGGACCGGACCTGGTGCATGTGCGCCGCCTTGACCTTCCTCAAGAAGGCCGGGGAGAAGGAGCAGCTCTTTTACGACCGGTATCGCCCCAAGGAGCTGGTGACCGCCAGGCGCAAGCTGAGCGACGGGATGTGGAGAGACGCCATCCGGCATCCGGCGGAGTCGGCCAAGATCGACGCCATCTTCACGGGGATAGTGCAGCAGACGGCGCTCATGAACGCCCAGCCCCACAAGAAGTTTCGCCTCAAGCGGGGCGAGCGCCTGAACCCCGACGAGGACAACAGGGCGGTGTTTCGCATGTTGGTCTATGCCAGCCGGGTCCTGGATGTCAGCCCGCGCCCGGAGGTGTTCGTTCGAGGCGACCAGCCCCAGCCCATCCAGGTGGCCAACGCCACGGAGAAGGGCGCGTTGATCCCCACCTGGCTCGTGGACGCGGAGAAGTTCGAGGGCAAGACCCAGAGGGAGGTGCTCTTCGAGGTGGCCAGGCAGCTCACACACATGCGCCCGGAGCGCTACCTGTGGCGCGCCCTGGTCTCCCAGGCAGACCTCTTCAACGTGCTCTACGCCGCCCTGGCCATCATGGTGCCCGACGCTCCGGTGCCCAGCGACACCGCCGCTGTGCAGAAGCTCAAGACCTACCTGAAGAAGACCGTGCCGCCCATGGTCTTTGAGCAGCTCACGCCCACCGCCCGGGACCTGATCTCCGGTGGCAAGGAGGAGGCCAACCTGGCCAACTGGATCGTGGCCACCCAGCGCACGGCCATGCGCGCGGCCCTGGTCATCACCAACGACTTCGAGACGGTGGCCCGGATCGTGGCCACGGAGCCGGACTCTCTCACGGGGCTGCCGGCCAAGGAGCGGGTGGCTGACCTGCTGCAGTTTTGCGTCTCTCCCGACTACTTCGAGCTCCGCAAGCACCTTGGGTTCTCACTGGATTGACGCGCCGTGGCCTGGCGTCTGCCCGGCGTGGCGCCAGCGTGAGGCACGGGGCACGTGGTCGGGCGGGCTGGGAAGGTCGCCGCTGTCGCGGGAGAAGAAGGGGTGGTCATGAAGCTCACTGTCACAGCTCTCTTGCTCATGGGGATCATCTCCCAGGGGCTGGGATGCAAGGGTCGCTCCGGGGGGGGGCACAAGGGGCGCGCCGCGTCTCCGGCGGACGCGGCGGTGGCCGGACCGCCCAAGGTCTCCGCGGAGGTGCTCTGGCGCACTCCCTACAAGGGTCGCCTCCGGGTGCTCGCGGTGGCTGGCTCATCGGTGGTTGTGACCTCCAGGGGCAGTAGCGACCGGTCCTCCGCCAGGCGCCTGGCAGGTCTCGACTCGGCCACGGGCAAGCTCCTGTGGGAGAAGGTCACCAGGGTGCGCTTCTACGAGCGCAGCGTCCCCTGGTCCGTGTCGGTGGCGTGGTTCGGGGGGGTCCTGGCTGTCGCCAAGACGGCAAACCGTGTGGTGGGGCTGGACGTGCGCACCGGTGCGCGCAAGTGGCAGTCCCACGCCACCGGCGGCGTGGTGGCCACGGGCGCTGGCTTCGCCCTGGCGCATTTCGGAGAGGTGAGGCTGGTGCGACCGGCGGATGGAGCCGAGCTCCTTCACATGGCGCTGGGGGATCGGCGAAGCGGCGGCACGGGCACCGGTCTCAGCGACGAGCTCAGGCCCGGCACCATGCTCAACGGCTCCCCCGGGGGGCTGCTGCTCACGCGCAACCACGGGGCTCCTCTCCAGGCCCTGGACGGCCGCACCCTGGCGGGCCGGTGGCGCTACCGGGCGCGGGGCGCTCTGCCTGGACGCCCGGATCGCCTCGCCGTGGGCCGCAAGGCGGTGCTGCTGCCGGTGCTTCAGCCCACGCGGGAGGATGAGTCCACCCTCTCGGCCTGGCCCGCCTTTGGCAGGGACGCGAGACCCCTCTGGACGGCCACGGTCCCCGGGCGCGTGAGCCGCCGGCTCACCTTCGTGACCCCGGCGGAGGTGCTGGGCATCAGCCGCACCCGGGCCAGGCTGAGCCTCCTGTGGCGGGTGGACCGAGGGACCGGGAAGCTGCTGGACGCTCGCCCCGTGCCCACTCCCCATTTCTGTCACGTGGGTGCTCGAGGGAAGAGGCAGCTCCTGGTGTGCAAGCACCGGGAGGAGGTTTCGGTTCATGACGTGGCCACTGGCGAGCGGATCTGGCGCTATCGTCGGCCCAGGGGGCGCTCCATTCGCAGCATGAGGTACGCGGACGGCAGCGTGGTGCTGGAGGTGGGCCAGAAGCTCCTGGTGATGGATCTGCTCTCTGGCAAGCAGCGCTTCGCGGTGGTCCGGCGCCTCGGGGAGCACCGCTACCGGGTGATGCGTCTGCTGGGGGTGAGCGGCGGGAGGCTCCTGGTGGCGGCGAGGGTGCTGGAGGGGAAGACCTGGGGGGACCCGCTGCTGCTGTTGGGGCTGTCGCTCTCCACGGGCGCGCTGGAGCTGCGAAGGCGCCTGGGGCGCTACCCCCGCCAGGGGGCGCCCGTTTGGCCCGGTGCCCCGGAGAAGCTGCCCGGGACCTTGCCGGTGATCCTGGTGCGGGCCCAGGGGGGCCGCCCGGACCGGGTGCTCAGCGTCTTTGGCAAGACCTTCCAGGTGCTGGACGCCGGGACGGGGAGATCCCTCTTCGCCCGGGGCATTCCGCCCCAGCGGGACCGGGTTGTGAGACTCCTGCGACGGGATGGGGACCTGGCGGTGTATCGGCGGGGGAACGGCCTGTTCGGTGTCAACCTCCAGGACCACCGGCTCCTGTGGAGGGCCTCTTTGTGGAAGGCGCCCCTGCACCGGGCCTTTGGGCACAGGGCCTTCCTCAAGGGACGCAAGGGGGAGCTCGAGGCGCGGCCCAGGCTGGCTCCGGACCCGGACGCCCGGGGTCTCGCGACCCTGCGTCGGGAGCGCTGCCGCCTGCGCTTTGCCGAGCCCAGGCGGTGGTTCTGCCAGACATCCAAGAACCTGCTGGTGCTCGACAGCCGCACCGGCCTGGTGGGGGCGCGCCTGGGTCGGGCGCACAACGTGTTTCGGGCCGGCGACCTGGTGCTGGCCAGCCACACCTCCAGCCACAAGGTCTCCAGGCCGCACCTCTGG
>JAJRWW010000031.1 GCA_024276595.1 Myxococcota bacterium | reverse complement strand
GGGGTCGGTGAGGACTGCACAAACTGCGTGGCGGACTGCGGACAGTGCCCGACATGCGGGGACGGCACTTGCGACGCCTCCGAGGACTGCACGAGCTGCTCGGCGGACTGCGGCCTCTGCGTGACATGCGGGGATGGCACTTGCGACGCCGGGGTCGGTGAGGACTGCACAAACTGCGTGGCGGACTGCGGACAGTGCCCGACATGCGGGGACGGCACTTGCGACGCCTCCGAGGACTGCACGAGCTGCTCGGCGGACTGCGGCCTCTGCGTGACATGCGGAGACGGCACTTGCGACGCTGGTGTCGGTGAGGACTGCACGAGCTGTCCCGAGGACTGTGGCCTGTGTGCGGGCTGCCCCGATGGCACGTGTGATGCGTCGGAAGACTGCACGAGCTGCGCCCTCGACTGTGGCCAGTGCGCGACATGCGGGGATGGCACCTGCGACTCGGGCGTGGGTGAGTCCTGTGCCAACTGTCCTCAGGACTGCGGAGTGTGCCCGACCCAGTGCAACGACGGTATAGACAACGACGGGGACGGTCTGATCGATTGGAGCCCGATTCCGGGTCAGGGTGACCCCCAGTGCTCCTTCTCCTCAGATGACGACGAGTCGGCCTAACCGAGAAGTAACGAATGCGAGGTGAGATGATGATGAGGAAACGTATTATTGTAGCCGCCATGATCGCCCTGTTGACCACCGGAACCGCCGCTTGTGGAGACGACTCTTCGTCCGGCACGGACAACCTGAACAACAACAATACGGTCAGCGCTTGCGGCAACGGCGCCATCGACGTGGACGAGGTGTGCGACGGTACCAACCTGGCAACCGCGACCTGCCAGTCGCTGGGGTTCGACGGCGGGGAGCTGGCCTGCAACGACACCTGTGACGGATTCGACGCGAGCGCCTGCACAGGCACAGGGTGCGGCAACAACACCATCGACGGTGACGAGATCTGTGACGGCTCGGATCTCGCCGGCGCCACCTGCGAGCTCCAGGGCTACACCGGCGGGGAGCTGGCCTGCAACAGCACCTGTGACGGCTACGACGTCGGAGGATGTACGGGTGGGGGCTGTGGCGACGGCGCGATCCAGGCCAACGAGCTGTGTGACGGCAGCACGTTGGCCCTGACTACCTGCGAGAGCCTCGGCTACGACAGCGGGGAGTTGGCCTGCAACGACACCTGTGACGGCTATGTCACGGATGCTTGCGTGGGCTCGGGCTGCGGCGATGGCGTCCTGGATCCGGGGGAGACTTGCGACGGCTCCGACCTGGACGGTGAGACCTGCGAGTCCCTTGGCTACAGCGGCGGCACCCTAACCTGCAGCCAGAGCTGCAACGCATTCAACACCAGCGGGTGCACAGGGGGCGGCTGCGGCGACGGGAATCTGGATCCGGGGGAGGTGTGCGACGACGGAAACAACCAATCTGGAGACGGCTGCTCTGACGACTGCCTCTCGGACGAGACTTGCGGAAACGGGATCCTGGACACCGCCGCGGGAGAGGGCTGCGACGACGGAAACAATGACGCTGGCGACGGTTGCTCCCCAAACTGTACCCTCGAGTCCTGTGGTGATGGGAACCTGGATCCGGGGGAGGTGTGCGACGACGGAAACAACCAGTCGGGGGACGGCTGCTCCGGCGACTGCCTGTCGGACGAGACCTGCGGGAACGCCATCTGCGACTCGGCGGCCGGGGAGACCTGCGCGAGCTGCCAGCAGGACTGCGGAAGCTGCTTGCCCCAGTGTTCAGACGGCGTAGACAATGACGGTGACGGTTTCACCGACTGGAGCCCCCTCCCAAACCAGGGAGATCCTCAGTGCAGCGGTCCCAGCGATGACGACGAGTCGGCGTGACGCAGGCATCGCAACGTCTGCTGCGCCACGCTCGGGAAAGGGTGTCCAAAATGCGACGATTGATTCCAACAGCCAGTGTGCGCCTCCTTCCGCTGCTGCTGACAGTAGCCTGGGTGAGTGTTGCTTGTGGCCGAGACCCATCCGGGGGTGACTCGCCTGATGCTGCCACTGGAGATGGAGCGACTGGCGATGCCAGCGCTCTGCAGGACGGCTCTTTCTTCGGCGATGCCGCGGTCGGCGCCGACGCCGGCGATGCCGGTTGGCAGTCGGACGAGTGCCACATCACCTACTGCCAGGAGCTGCTGTATGCCTGCGGGGACTGTCTGGACAACGACGGAGACGGCCTGATGGACTCCCATGATCCGGACTGTCTGGGGCCCTGTGACAACAACGAGGCGGGCTTCAACACCCAGATTCCTGGCGGGAACTCTCAACCCTGCCTGGCCGACTGCTACTTCGACAAGGACAGTGGTTCGGGCAACGACGACTGCTACTGGGACCAGCGCTGCGACCCCCTGGAGCCCGAGGCTGTCATGGCCTGTAACTACTCCATACCATGCCCCACCTGCCAGTGTACGGATTGGAGCAACACCCAGTCCACCACATGCCTCGACATCTGCCTGCCCCTGGTTCCCAATGGATGCGACTGCTTCGGCTGCTGCGAGCTGGACGCGGAGACCGCTGATTTCCGCTTCATCGGCTCCCCTGGATGTGGCCCAGACAACCTCTCAGCCTGCGATCCCTGCACGCCAGTCACCGGCTGCTTCAACGAGTGTGGCGCCTGTGAGCTGTGCCTTGGACGGACAGAGCTACCGCCCGAGTGCAACGGCGACCAGTCCTGCCCGTCCGGAGAGCAACAGTGTGGGCAGCCTGGTGACGCCCCGTGCCCCGAGTCCACTTACTGCATCACGGGCTGCTGCGTGTACGTAGTGCAGTAAGGAGCCCCGAAAGCTGATAGGGGGACAACTTGGTCGATACCGAAACCAACGGTGGGGTCGTGATCGCTTGCCAGTGCACCGGTATCTCCATGGGTGGAAGCAACGGCGACGAGATCGTGATGACCAGTGATTGGGTGGACGTGGGCCACTTCATCACCAAGACGAGCCCCTCCTTCTCCACTGGTGGAGGAACCACCGGTCACGAAGCCACCGGTGGTGAAGCACCTAGAGTACGATGCGGTAACCGAGCGAGAAACGGAGCGCTGATCCGTCGGCGTTTCCGGTGATGAGCTCATTCACCTTGAGCCAGGAGTACTCGATCTCAAGGAAAAGGGCGCCCGGCCCCAGGTAGAGCTCGCCACCCATGAGCACGAAGACACCCACCCGCAGGTCCTGCTCTGTGTTGGTCCCGAGGGACTGACCTCCAGAGGTCGCCTTCTCGGTCACCTTGAGGAAATGAAGCCGGGGACCCACCGCAAGGTAGCCGTTGGCCACCTTGGCGTAGGGAGGGAAGAGGCGGCCCGTGACCCCAAAGGAGAGCATTGCCTCCTGGTAGGTGAGGTTCCACTGGTAGGAGCCGTCGGGGACCAGCCGGGCATCTTCGCCCCCACCGCTGGCAGCATGGTGGCCATAGGAGAGCGACGCGGAGAGACCGAGTCGACGCCCCAGGAAGGGGAAGAGATAGGCGAGCTCAAGCTCGGCGCCTCCACCGGTCTTCAGGGTGGAGAAAGGCTGCGGTAGTCCAAGGCTTCCCTTCACTCCCATCGCCAGCCCTAGCCTGGCCTTCCGCGGCTCGGCTGCGTGGGCTGGTGTGGAGAAGACGGTGGCCAGGAGGAGAGCGCCAACAAATCCCGATGTAGCTCTTAGCATGGTGTTTCTCCTTACCAGATCGTGGCATCCACGGCGTTGGTGGGTCCGGTGGTAGTCTGTCCTCCGACGATGAATATAAAGGCGCTCTCTAGCGTGCTTCCCATGAGCACCCGCTCGACGCTCATGTTGGTGCCCTCGTTGTTGAAGCCCGAATGATCCGGAAACACGAAGATCCCCCCGCATCCCGGTACACCGGTGGCACATAGGCGGGCGGACATGGACTCGCTGGATGGGTTGCCCTGGTTGCCGCCAAAGGCAAAAAGGCGGTCGTTGATCCCGGCGTAACCATAGCCGGCTCGGCCCGGCGTGAAGCCGGTGACCGGTTGCCAGCCAGCCGGATCCAGGGCGCCGCCAGGCTGCACCTCCACGGCATCGACGTCTGATACGATGGTGGCGCCGCTTCCGCGTCCAGCGCCAGCGTACATCCAGGTCTCGCCAGTCGGCACGCTTGGGCTGGAGAAGGCGGTCATGGCGAAGGCACCGAGCTGCCAGCGACCGGCGGGCAGGTCGATGGTGCCAAGCGTCCAGGAGCCCACCGTATGGCTCTTGGGTGAGCTGACCGCCACAGGGAGGTACTCGTAGCTCGACAGCACAGTGCCCGCGGCGTTCCGACCCCCGATGGCATAGATATAATAGATAGCGGCGATGTCTGGATTGGTGGATTCTCCCGGCTCAGTAGCCAAGGCGATTCCAGCGCCTTCTCGTGCCACGTTGAGGGAGGCAGAGGTGAGCACGCGCCACTGACCCAATGACCCGTTGGGAAGCGGCTGGACGACCGGTTGCTGGGAGACCACACCGGTGTCGGTGTACTGCGTGGTGTTGCCGCCAACGACGTCGGCGATGAGCTCCTCGGTCCCAGAGGCGAGGTCGGGCTGCGGAGAGCGGTAGATCCGGTAGCCTACGGCGTTGGGTACTACAGACCAGAAGATCGTCAGGTGGATCTTGTCGGTTAGCTCGGGGAGCTGAACCACAAGCGGATCTGAAGCGAGGCTCTCACCATCGGGATTTCGTGTATCGGTGGGACCGAAGCGAGCAGACACGCGATAGTACCACATCCCCCCATCCAGGCCTGATCCCCCGCCGGTTGTAATGGAGAGATCGTCGGGCTCGGGAGCATCTAGCGGATCCAGGATCTCCGCCCGGTAGAGGCTGGAGACAGCCACCGAGCTGTCGTTCCCACCTACCAGGTAGAGAAAGCGTCCGATGCGCACCCCGCCCGCCAAGGTCCGAGGAGAGGGCAGGTCGTAAGGCTGCTCGAACCACGCCTGGACCTCTCCGAACACGTCCACCTGGGCCGACTCAACGCTGGTCATGGCGCCCGCCGAGGTGCCGTCGTCGCCGCCAATGGCATAAAGGTACCGCGCAATCTGGGTCGCGCGGCCCGACAGGGCAACTGGCGCTCGTCGGGCGATGGTCATTGTCGAGGCGGTCGTCCAGGGCGCGAGGTTCTCCGACGGGTTGGTAACTGCCAGAGCAGAGAACTCCCCAAAGGTGGAGTCGTCATTGGTGACCGTGATCACGCAGATGCTACCCTCGGCAACACCGTTGGTGGGAAAGAGCACGTCGATGGTCGTGCTAGTGAAGCCATTTACCGTTACGCTGTATGTCGTCTCCACGTTGGAGGGATCACGGCAGGTCATCTCGACTGTTGGGTTTCGGAAGTTATCTCCGTAGATCGTTCCCGGGGTGTTCACGTTGTTGGGCGACGAGCCTGGAGAGATCGTGTCGATCGTTGGTGGCGCATCGGCGACCACCTGGAAGGCTCCAACGAGCTGGCCGACTGCGCCGTCGGGGTTGACCACTATCAGGTCATAGCTGCCCACCGGCAACCCCTCCGGCACCACGGCGTTCAACAGCGCCGAGGGCTGGCTCGGGTCACCCACGAAGCTCACCGACCACAGCGGCGAGGCCACGGTGCCGGGGCCGGGGTTGGTCGGGTTCAGGTAGGCGCGTGGCGTGGCCACAAACTGCACCATGCCCGGTGGCGATGGCTCTGTGGCGCGGATCTCCACCGCGGTGACGGTGTTGATCCAGCCAAACCCGGGCTCCATGGACTCCACGGCGATGGTCAACGTGTCCACAACCGTGACCCCGGCAGAGAGGATCGCCAGGCATCCGGAGGGATCATCCACGACGACGTCGTAGTCGCCAGGATCCAGGCCGGCGGGGATGGTCGCCAGAATCCGGCCTGGGCGGCTCGGATCCCAGGAGAAGTCTGCAATGCTCACCACGTTGCTGGTCCCCGTGTGAACCAACTGGATCGCGCTTGGCGCACCAGTGAGCCCCGAGGCGTAGATGGTCACCTGGATGGCAATACCGTTGTAGAGCCTGGGGGGATCCACGAAGAAAACGATTGGGCCAGGAACTACCGTGATGGCACCAGCAAGCTCGTCCGAGCAGCCGTCGCCGTTGGTGACAGTGACGTCATACGTCCCCGGATCGAGCCCAAAGCCCATGGTGATGTCGATCTGGGTGTCTGAGATCACGTCAACCGTAGCCGGTACCATGCCACCAACCTCCACCGTCAGTCCTTCGTAGAAACCGCTGCCAAAGAGCGAGAACACCCCTCCGCCCGTGCAGATGGAGGCAGGGTCTACGCTGTCGAGCAGCGGCGGCGGAACGACGGTAAGCACGTAGGGCGCACCGCTCGTGCAAGGGGCGGGCTCAGGGTTTGTTACGTTGACATCGTAGTCTCCCGGGGATAGAGCGCCCATGGGCAGCGTCACGACCAGCTCGGAGCAGGTCTCGGCGCTCTGCGCGAGGGTCAACGTAGTGCAGTTGCTGGCAGCGTCGGCGGTGTAGGCGATTCCACCGATGGTCACGGTGGGCATGCCCCCGTCCACCACCAGGAACCCAGAGCCGATGACGGTGAGCTGCTGGGTAAACTGCTCGGTACAGACCGGGTCAGGCAGCACCTCGATGACCTCCGGCGGCGGCACCAGCTCCACCTGGACGGTCTCGGTGTAGATGCAGTCCGCTGGCGCCGGGTTGGTCACGAAGATGTCGTGGACCCCGGGAGACAAAGCATCTGCTGGAACGGTTAGGAGCAGGGTTTCGCAGGTGCGCGCTCCAGCCGGCCCGGCGATGTCGAGGCAGCCCGCCAGCGAGTCCGGCTCAAGGGAAACACCGCCAACGGTGACTGTGGGCAATGATCCGTCCGCCATCTCTATGAAGCCGGAGCCCTGCAAAGTCAAAACGGTCGACATCTGCTCCGAACAAAAGAGCACCGGCTCCGCGCTGGTCAGGCTGGGCGGCGGCACCACCGTTAGCGCATCTGCCAGGAGGGCTTCGTTGCCGTTTGGGTTTTCCACCAAGAGGTCATACACCCCGGGCACAAGCGCCATCTCCGGTGTGACGTCGAATCCCATCTCCATTTTGCTGGTCCATCGAAGGTCAGATGCATCAACAGACATCGGGTTGCCGCCGCCCGGATCGCCCGTGACATCGCTGACGCGCTGCAGCGTCAATGCGGGGAGGAGCACCTGCTGCTCTCCATCGCCGGTCATGGTGTCTATGACCAGCGGCGAGAAACTGTCGCCGCAAACCTGAACAGCGGTGACGAGCTGCTCACTGCATACGAGCTGCGGCTGCTCGTCCCCGCAGGTGCCGCCTGGCTCCAACCGATCAGGGGCAGGAGTGGGACCGGAGATCTCGTGCGCACAGGCAGCCAGGCCAAGAACCGAGACCAGTAGATGGATGAGTGCAGCTCGTACAAGTCGGTGGCGTGCTGAAGTTGTCATTGCGAGGT
>JAJRWW010000367.1 GCA_024276595.1 Myxococcota bacterium | reverse complement strand
GGAGACCGTGCGGCATCCCTCATCCTCGGAGGCCCCTACACGGCCGCCTTCTGGGCCCTCGTGGTGACCATGGGGCTGGTCGTCCCCCTGACCGCGGAGCTCCTCGAGAGCCAAAGACGGCTGGAGCCCACCTGGGTCACCCCCGCCTTCATCCTGGTGGGCGGCCTGGCTCTCCGCTGGGTCCTGGTCTCTGCCGGACAGGCGTAGCACAAAGGTCCTGGACGCAGGGTCCACCCGGCTCCCGCCATTCCGGGCCGGCACACCAAAACTGGAAAAACTCGCTGGAAGTGGGGTTGACGGCGGCCCCCTTTCTGTTACCCTACGATTGAAGTTTTCTGCGAATAGCTGTTTTTGCAGAGCATGTGAGGAAAGAATATTGCCACGCACTAGATCCGGTTCGCGCGGACAGTCTGGAGACGTGCTTTCGACCAAGGAGGCCGCCACCATCTGCAAGGTAGCGCTCAGCACCATCGTCTACTGGTTCGACAAGGGATTGATCCGTGGGTACAGGACCCCAGGGGGTCACAGGCGCATCTTCAGGGCCGATCTGGAGAAGTTCATGAAGGACCACGCCATTCCCTTGGGGGATCGGCTGGACGATCAGCTTCGAGTTCTCGCGGTGGGCAAGGACCCGGAGGTGCTGGAGCTCTTTCGGCAGACCCTGGGCCAGATGAATGGTCACGTGGAGTGGACCACTGCCACGGGGATCTTCCAGGCAGGGCGGCTGGTGGCGACCTTCCAGCCCAACCTGCTGCTCGTGGACGCGGAGCTGGATGGGCGAGAGGGCGCGGCCCTTTGCGAGGAGCTCAGGGGAGACCCCGACACCCGTGACATCGACATCGTGCTCCTTTCTGCCCAGGCGACCAGCGAGGAGGTCGGCAGGCTGCGCGGGGTCGGAGCGGCGGAGGTGCTTACCGGGGCTGTCACCCGGCAGCAGCTCCAGGTGGTGATCTCCTCTTTTCTCTCCTGAGCCCCTGTTCCCCCTGAGCCCTCCCTCCAGCGTCCACCGTCTCCCGGGCGAGAGCTAGAAGCCCCGACCCATGAGCTTGAGCATCACCGCCTTCTGGGCGTGGAGGCGGTTCTCCGCCTCGTCGAAGATGATGGAGGCCTCGCCGTCGGCCACCTCGTCGGTGACCTCCTCGCCCCGGTGGGCCGGGAGGCAGTGCATGAACTTTGCCCCTGGAGCCGCCGCGGCCATCAGCTCAGAGCTCACCTGGTAGGGGGCCAGGGCCTCGAGTCGAGCCTGACGTTCTTCCTCCTGGCCCATGGATGTCCACACGTCCGTGTACACGAAGTGGGCGTCCCTCACCGCCTCGAAGGGATCGTCGGTGACAGCGGCCACCTGGGTCTCGCTCACCGCCTCAGCCCTGTACCGGTCCACCAGGGCCGGGGTGGGCTGATAGCCCTCCGGGGCCGCGATGGCGCAGTGCATGCCCAGCTTCATGGCTCCCACGAGCAGGGAGTTGTAGACGTTCGTGGCGTCCCCGATGTAGGCGATCTTCTTGCCGGCCAGGTCTCCGATCTGCTCCCGCATGGTCTGGTAGTCGGCCAGAGCCTGGCAGGGGTGCAGCAGGTCTGTGAGGCCGTTGATCACCGGGACGGTGGCGTGGCGCGCCAGGTCCTCGATGTCCGAGTGGGCAAAGACCCGGGCCATGATACCGTCCACGAACCGGGAGAGCACCCGGGCCGTGTCCGCGATGGTCTCTCCCCGACCGAGCTGCAGGTCGCTCGAGGAGAGAAAGAGCCCCTCGCCGCCGAGCTGATAGATGCCCACCTGGAAGCTCACCCGTGTGCGCGTGGAGGGTTTTTGGAAGATCATCCCCAGGGTCTGGCCGGAGAGGCTCTGGCGGTAGCGCTGTGGCTCGGCCTTGACCCGGTCGGCCAGGTCCAGGATGGAGACCAGCTCCTGGGGGGTCAAATCGGAGAGGGCAATGAGGTCCTTTTCGAGCATTGGCTCAGTCCTTGTGGGCCTGGATGAGCTCGTCCACGATGGAAGCGAGGGTGGGCTCGCCCATGTCCACCAGGTCGTAGCTCACCTTTGCGCAGGGCTTGTCCACATCGAGCAGCCGGCGCAGGTTGAAGGGGGTGCCGATGATGACCGCGTCGCACTCGGAGCGACCGATCGTCTCCTCGAGCTCCTTGAGCTGCTCGGGGTAGTAGCCCATGGCCGGCACGAGGTCGCCGATGTGGGGGTACTTGGTGTACAGGTCGGCGATGGAGCCCACCGCGAAGGGGCGCGGATCGATGATCTCGCTGGCACCGAACTTCTTGGCAGCCACCGTGCCGGCGCCAAAGCTCATCTCTCCGTGGGTGAGGGTGGGGCCATCCTCGATGACCAGCACTCGCTTGCCCGCGACGGCCTCGTGGTTGTCCAGGCTCACCTCGGAGGCGGCCACCACCACCTGGGCGCCGGGGTTGAGGCGCTCGGCGGTCTCCTGCAGCTCCTGCACGGCGCTCTCCTTCGCCGTGTTGGCCTTGTTGATGACCAGCACGTCGCCGCTGCGGAAGTTGGTCTCACCGGGGAAGTAGCCCTGCTCGTGGCCCAGGCGGAGCGGATCCGCCACGACGATCCAGAGGTCGGACTGGTAGAAGGGCCAGTCGTTGTTGCCGCCGTCCCAGAGGATGACGTCGGCCTCCTGCTCCGCCTCCACCAGGATGGCGCCGTAGTCCACGCCGGCGTAGACCACTGTGTCGTTCTCCACGTGCAGCTCGTACTCCTCGCGCTCCTCGATGGTGCAGTTGTAGTTGTCGATGTCCTCGAGGGTGGCCATGCGCTGCACCCGCTGCTCCACCAGGTCGCCGTAGGGCATGGGGTGGCGGATGGCGACGGTCCTCAGGCCCGCCTCTCGAAGCAGGCGGGAGACGTAGCGCGTGGTCTGGCTCTTGCCGCAGCCGGTCCTGACGGCGGTGATGGACACCAGGGGCTTGGAGGAGGAGATCATGGTCTTGACCGGACCCAGCACCCGGAAGTCGGCGCCAGCGGCCAGGGCTCGAGCCGAAAGGTGGCCCACCGTGAGGTGGTTCAGGTCCGAGTAGGCCAGCACCACCGTCTCCACCCTCAGGGCGCGTACCAGGCGCTCCATGTCGTCCTCGTTGAAGATGGGGATCCCGTCCGGGTAGAGATCCCCTGCCAGCTCGGCGGGGAAGCGGCGACCGTCGATGTTGGGGATCTGGGTGGCGGTGAAGCCCACCACGTCGTAGCGGGGGTCGTCGCGGAACACCGTGTTGAAGTTGTGAAAGTCTCGCCCTGCGGCTCCAAGGATAAGGATCTTTTCGCGGTCGCTCATGGTTTCTCTCCCGGCAGATTGATTGACCCGCGCCACCCCTCGCTGCATCCCAAGGCCACACCCAGCCGAACGGGGGCGGGTGAACAGACTCGGCCGGAATATATCAACCCGCTCGCTTATGGCAACATGCAGTTGAGTCTGTTCTGGATTGACCCGGGTGGCACCCCCTCGTATTCTTGGGTCTCTGCACAGCCGAGCCACTTGACATGCCACTTCTAAGCGCCAGCACTCGAACGCTCCAGCTCAAGATCGTCTACTATGGGCCAGGGCTGTCTGGCAAGACCACCAACCTGGAGCAGCTCAGCGTGCTGCTGGATCCCAGGCGGATCGGTGAGCTGGTGAGCCTGGACACGACAGGGGATCGCACCCTGTTTTTCGACTGGATCCCAGTGGAGCTGGGGAAGATCAAGGGGTTCGACGTGAAGATACAGCTCTTCACGGTGCCCGGCCAGGTGCGCTACAACAACACCCGCAAGAAGGTCCTCCAGGGCGTGGACGCGCTGGTTTTCGTGGCCGACTCCCAGGCGGAGGCCATGGACCAGAACCGCTTCTCCTTTCAGAACCTTCGCGAGAACCTGGCCGAGCAGGCCATCGACCTCGAAGACATCCCCCTCGTCGTCCAGTGGAACAAGCGTGATCTCCCCACGGCCATGGAGGAGGAGGCGCTGGCCGAGCAGCTCAACCTGGAGCATTACCCTTCCATCAGCGCGGTGGCCCGCGAGGGGGAGGGGGTGCTGGCCACCTTGCGCCTGGTGACCAAGCTGGCCCTCAGCTCCGTCAGGGCCCAGCTCGACCCGGAGGCGGTGATCCCCCCGGGCTCGGAGCAGATGCCTCTGGACGGAGACAGCCTGATGGAGCGGATCATGAGCGCTGACAGCGATGAGACCCCCGCGGCTCCTGGTGACTCGGAGCTCCCGGAGATCCTGGGCGGCCCGTCCGACTCTGGAGAGGAGATCTCCGAGGACACGCCGGAGATCCTGGGCGCGGGCGAGCCGGGCTCCGAGCTGTCCATGGCGGAGCGCGTGGCGGCCATGGAGGCGGAGCTTCGGCGGCTTCAAGATCGGATGCACGGCCTCGGCGACGGGATCGGGGTGCGGGTGGCGGACGCGGTGGAGCGAGAGGTGGAGCCAACGTCCGAGAAGGTGGCGGACGTGGAGTCGCGGCTGGGCATCATGCAGCGAGTCGTCACCCGTCTGGGCGGCCGGGTGGACGTGCTGGAGCGGCGGATCGCCCGCCTGGAGATGGCGGACCGGCAGCCAGGCCGCTCCTCGGAGATGCAGGAGATGGCAGGCCACGTTCACGACCTCTCGAGGCTCATGGCCGCCTTTGCCCGGCGCCTGGCCGCGCCCACGGGCCAGCTTGCGACCGACGGCGGCTCCGCAAGGCGGAGCGAGGGGGCTCGTACGGACCGAGAAGGAGCCGAGGGCTGAGCCCCCATCCCATCCCGGTCCCTTGGGGCGACCGGCACTGAACATGCGTCCAGTCACAGTGGCCCTTTTCCCTTGACACTGCCAGGCGCTACAACATATACAGCGTGCTCCAACTACGCGGCGTGCTGTCGGGCAGAGCGGACGCTCGCGCCCCGGCCCGCTGGAGAAGGAAGGTGAGAACAATGGCCCGGAGAAACATCACTACGATCATCTGTCTGGTAGCCGCCCTCGGCTTCGCCTCTGCCGCCGGGTGCAAGAAGAAGAAGACGGACGATGCGGGCAAGGGCTCTGCGCCGGCCTCCATGGCGACCTCCATGGGCCCGGCGGCCATGGGCTCGGTCGGCCCCATGAGCGGCCGTCCCATGGCGGCCACACCCATGCGCCCTGCGCGCCCCGCGGCCACTGCGGGGAAGGGTCGGGTGGGCGCCATGCCCATCCCCCACGACTTCATGATCATCACCGCCCACCTCAAGGCCGTGCGCGCCACGGCCCTGTACAAGAAGTACGAGGCCAAGCTCAAGGCGATGATCTCGGGCGCCATGGCCAAGCACAAGCAGCTCGCAGACGTCATGGCCAAGTGCAAGGTGGATCTGCTCAGCAGCGTCGACGCTGTCTCCCTGGGTCACCCGGTGGACAAGAAAGATGCCGAGTCCACGGTGCTGCTGGTGCGGGGCGGCTTCGACGCCGCCAAGCTCCTGGGGTGCATCACACCCGAGATGAAGAAGGCCAATGTGCAGGTCTCGGACGTCACCGTAGGTGGCAAAAAGGGCGTCACCATGACCCTCGCGGGCAAGCAGATGACGGTGCTGGTGCTCGCTCCCAAGGCTGTCGCCCTGATCGGGCAGCCGGTGCTGGCTCGGGCTCGGCAGGTGCTGGAGGGCAAGCTCCAGTCCGTTGAGGACACGGCCGTGTTCAAGGATGGTGTAAAGGCGGTCAAGGCCAAGCCGGCCACCGTGCTCTCCCTGCTGGTGCCCAGGATCCCGGCCGCTCTCACCGCAAGGGTGCAGTTTCCCATAGCCAAGAAGATCCGCACCGTGGTCGCCATGATCGGTCTCCCCGGCGACGGGCTGGAGGTGAACCTGGCCGCCGACTTTGGCGACGAGAAGACGGCCAGCACCCTCGCCAGGACCCTGCCCACCCTGCTGGGCTTTGCCAAGGCCAAGCTGGGCGCAATTGGGGCCAAGCTCCTCAAGCACCTCAAGGTGAAGGCGGACGGAACCTGGGTGCGCCTGTCGTTGCACGCAGACAAGGAGCTCTTCGAGAAGCTCCAGGGGATGGCCATGGGTCTCGTGGGCAAGATGGTCTCCATGCACAAGGGCTCTGCCCCAGCCGCCCCTGGCATGGGAGCCTCCCCCATGCGGCAGGCTCCCAGGCCTGTCATGGCCCCCAAGAAGTAGCCAGGGGGCGCCGCCCGGCTCGCTGGCCCCCGCGCTTGGCACGTGTGGCCTGTTCGCAAACTATTTCGGCGTCGGACGTG
This sequence comes from Myxococcota bacterium, assembly GCA_024276595.1. Taxonomy (GTDB): domain Bacteria; phylum Myxococcota_A; class Polyangia; order HGW-17; family JAJRWW01; genus JAJRWW01. The sequence goes on along the minus strand of JAJRWW010000367.1, from coordinate 4,119 downwards.
GGCGCCCGAGGAGTACGACATGCGTTTCAAGAAGGCACCCATGGAGCTCGTAAAGGAGCAGTTTGGAAGCAAGGACCAGCTCGTGGAGGCCGTCGCGGTTATGCTGGCCACTGGCAAGGATCACGCCGATGACCTGCAGGAGAAGCTCCGCGGAGCCGCCAACTCCAAGCTGCTGCGGCTGCACGCCATGATGACCCGGATCGAGTCCGAGTGGGGCTCGGTGGAGAAGCTCGTGGAATCTCTCCTGGAGCGCATGAAGCGCACCAAGGACGATGATTTCCGCGAGTCCCTCCTGCGCAAGACCCCCGGGCGACTGCTGGAGATGGTTCGCCGCCTGGACAGGAACCAGAAGGCCGTCTGAAGCCCCTGTTGGTCGCCCGCGGACCCCACCACATTCGAGCAGATGAGCCGAGGGATCCCGGATCACGGGTGTGTTTCCTCGGCTCTCTCTGGCTCGGCGTCCCTGGCCGTCTCGACCAGGGCTGCGGCCAGCTCCGAGGGCTTTGGCCTATCCCCGTGGGGCTGGGCGGTGAGCAGGTGGTGCGCCGCTGGCACGGGAAGAAGCTGTGCGGTCTGCCACCGCCGCAGGGGCGACAGAGAGAGGAGCGCGGCGAAGTTGCTGGCGCCCAGCGTGAAGAGGGCCTCCGTGGGGTCCCCCGTGGTGAGCACGGTCTTGAGCTGGAGCAGCGCCGCCCTGCTCGGAGTCGGAGAGCCGCTCCGGATCTCCCAGGCCCTCCTTTGCCAGCCTGGGGGGAGGCGTGCGCAGATGGCGGCCGCGGTGCGGTCGGGAGCCCGAGCCAGCAGGCCGCCCAGATCCGCCAGCCCGGCCAGGCTCACTCCCCGGAGGATGGTGGCCGGGCGGAGCCGGGGCATGGCATCCAGGAGCTCCTTTGGCGAGGTGTGCTCGCCGCCGCCCAGGGGGCGCAGCAGGTCCATCTCCTCCGGGGCCTCGGGCTCCATGTCCACCAGGTCGGCCCAGCAGAAGCGCGCACAGCAGAGAGCGAGCTGCACAGGGATTTGCTCCGTGTCCGTGGGGGTCGGTGGAGATCCGGTAGCTGCTTCCAGGCCGCAGGCTGCCCTGGCGCGCCTGGCCAGCGCTTACCCGAGGCCGAGGAAGGCGGCCATGGGAGGGCGTCGGGGCCCGGCCAGGGGGCTCGCCGCGAGCCAGGAGTCGTCCAGGCGATCCAGCCCCCTCGGAGGCCAGAGGCGAGGCGGCAGACCTGTGGGCGCCCTGGCCCAGGCCAGGGCCTCCCGGAAGGAGGGGTGCTCGGTGACAGGCCGCACTCTCATGCCGGCCACCGTAAGGGAAACTGCTCGCCGAGTCGAGGGGCTGGGCTCTCGGGGTCGCTGTGGATGGCATTTGACCATGGGCCCGGGGTTTGGCACCTTCGCCCCATGAGGATCGCCGGCCTGGATGTGGGCAGCAAGACAATTGGCCTCGCGCTCTCGGACGAGCTGCTGCTCACGGCGCAGCCCGTGGGTGTGCTCCGGCGTCGGGGCACCCGGGCGGACGTGGCCGAGCTGGTGGCCTGGAGCCGCGAGCACCAGGTGGCGGAGGTGGTGGTGGGCCTCCCCCTGGAGCTCTCCGGTCGGGAGGGGCACCGCGCCCGCAGGGTGCGGGTGCTGGCCTCCGCCCTGGAGGAGGCCTTCTGCGGGCCGGTGCGCATGTGGGACGAGCGCCTCTCCACCAGGGCGGTGGAGCAGGTGCTCATCGAGGCGGACGTGAGCCGCGCCAAGCGGAGGCTTCACCTGGACAAGCTTGCCGCCTCCTTCATACTTCAGGGTTACCTCGACTGGCTCCGGGCCGGTGGGGCAGCGTCCGCGCAGGCGGACGAGGAAGGCAAGCAGTGAAGCGGCTTGGACAACGGCTTGCGTTGCTCACGGTGGTGAGCGTCGGCTTTGCGGGCCTTGTGGCGGGGGTGCTGACCATCCGGTGGGCCTTCTCCTATCCGGACCGCGCGCTGCCCGGGCCCGGCGAGCCGGTGCAGTTTACCATCACCAAGGGGAGCACCTTCGGACAGGTGCTGGGCAGGCTCCGGCGTCAGGGGATCGTGAAGCGCGCCTTTCTGTTTCGAATGTTCGCCAACTTCAGCGGTATGGCCGGCAAGCTGCGCCCCGGCACGTACACCATCGCCGCCCGGCCCACTCCCAGGGCGCTGCTGGCCATGTTCGTCAAGGGCCCCAAGATCGTGCTGCGGACGGTGACCATCCCAGAGGGCAAGAACATCCTGGAGGTGGCTCGCCTGGTGGCCGCGGCCGGCATCAGCGAAGAGAAGGCGCTGCTGGAGAAGATGCGCAGCCGCCGCCTCGCCCGGCGCCTCTCCATCCCAGGAGACACCCTGGAAGGCTACCTGTACCCCGACACATACCGCTTCCGCCCCGACTCCTCTCCGGTGCTGGTCCTTCGCACCATGGTCCGGCGCCATCGCAAGGTCATGCGCGAGCTCAAGGCGCGCCACCCCTCCTACCTCATCCGGCTCCGCAACCGCTTTCGCTTCGATGACAACGACATCGTGATCCTCGCCTCCATCGTGGAGAAGGAGACCGGTGCAGCGAGGGAGCGGCCGCTCATCGCCGGGCTCTTTTTGAATCGGCTCATCTCCAGGCGCTTCCCCTCCAGGAAGCTGGAGACCGACCCCACCATCATCTACGGCTGCACCGTACCAATTCGCAAGTCCCCGGCGTGCCTGCAGTTCAGGGGGAGGATCAGGCGGATCCACATAAACGACGCTGAGAACCCCTACAACACCTATCAGCACCGGAAGCTGCCCCCTGGGCCCATCTCCAACCCGGGGAGAGCTGCCCTGCTGGCGGTGATCCGGCCTACCATCTCGCGCTACCTGTACTTCGTGTCGAAAAATGACGGCACCCACCACTTCTCCACCACCTTCGCCGAGCACGATCGCATGGTGACCAGGTACCAGCGCCGGCGCCGTCGGGCACCCATGCGGCCCTAGCTCCCGTGCGCCTGGCGCCGTGGTCGCCGCTGCTGCCAGCTCGCCGGGGCGGTGGTCAGGGGGACGCTCTCCCCGCGGCCAGGTGGCGGATCTGGGCCGGAGACCTCAGGATCAGCTCGGGACGTTCTGCGAGGCAGGCGTTCTCATCCCCGTAGCCCCAGGCAGCCCAAGCGGCTGGTGAGCCGGCGGCGTGGGCCGCCCGCAGATCAAAGCTCGTGTCCCCCACGTACAGCAGCTCGCCGGGCTCCAGCGACAGGGCCTGGGCTGCCGCAAGCACCAGGTCCGGAGCCGGCTTGTAGGCCATGCCGGGAGAGGTGCCGAGGCACAGGTCCATGCAGTCGTCGAGGTGCAGGCCCGCGATGATGCGCTCCGCCTGGTCGGGGCGCTTGGTGGTGGCGCAGCCGAGGAGGGTGCGCCCCACCAGGCTCCTCAAGCCCTCTTCCACTCCGGAAAAGAGCGTGGATGTGTCGAGGCAATGCTCCATGTAGTGGTCCCGGTAGAGCCTCTCGCCCCTGAGGGTGGAGTCTCTGTCCACGTGGGGCACTGCGGCGCGGAGCATCTCCGCCAGGGGGCGGCCCACCAGGGCACCCAGCTCGTTCACATCCAGGCGGCTTTCATGGCCCAGGGCTCCGACGGCGTGCAGGATGGACCTGGCTATGTCCAGGCGGGAGTCCAGCAGGGTGCCGTCCAGGTCGAATACGATGGCCCGCACTGGCTCACGTCTTGACGGCTGCCACCAGGGAGAGCAGCGAGGCGCCGCCCCCTGCCAGCAGCGTGAAGTAGATGCCGAAGCTGATCCCCTTGTCCCCTGGGTTCATGAGGGCGTGGCCGGCGACCAGGGCAGCTCCCACGATGAGGGCCACCTGCAGGAGCACCAGCAGCACCACCCTGAGGGTGATCCGGACCCAGAAGGCCACCAGGGCGCCACAGCCCAGCAGCGCGGTGAGCCACCCGCTCACCTCGATGCCGGAGATGGACTCACGTCCCTTTGGGGTGTACCAGGGCAAGAAGGCTCCGAGGACGAGCGCGCCTATGGTGAACAGGGCCGCCTTCTCCAGGGGGCGGAGGCGCCGGAAGGCCAGCCCTAGCTGCCCCCAGAGGTCGTCCAGCTCCGAGCCGTCGGCAGGGGCCGTCTCCCGACCACGGGCCGCCAGGGCGGCCT